>JBBSAX010000048.1:0-25531 GCA_038251885.1 Pyrinomonadales bacterium
AAAACAAACCGTTGAAATTAAAAACAAACTCGCCCCTGATCTTGAAAAAGAGGTTGACGATACGCTTTACAGCTATAAAGGCGAAAAAATGCAGCGAGTTATTATCAAAATAAATGACGAAAAGATTAGCCAATTAAATGAACGAGGACTCAATCTTTCGGGTAACACTGCCCGACAAGAGATAGGGTTCAAATTCCAGAATCTTCAAGGAAGATTTGAGAAAGGTTTTGATAATCTCGGACTCGTGATTGCCGAACTGCCGCTTAACAAAATCAAGGAATTAGCCGCAGACGGCGATATTGAATATATCTCCCCTGACCGCAAAATTGTTTCGACAGGTCATATTGCTTACACGACCGGCGCAGGTTCGGCTTGGTATAACGTCAATGCAACCCCCGAATCTCAAGGCAACGGGGTCGGAATCGCTATTCTCGACAGCGGTATTGATGAAAATCACTCTTTGCTTTACGGCACTTCCGCAAAAAGTGTTATTTTTAACAAAGACTTTACAGGTCAAGCAACAACTCTGGACAATTTCGGACACGGAACTCACGTCGCTTCAATGGCTGCCGGTAATTGGATAACTACTGCCGCAGGTGACAGATACCAATCGGTTGCCCCGAATGCAAAGTTAATCAATCTAAGAGTTTTGGATAATAACGGATCAGGTTCGGTCAGCAATGCAATCGCTGCGATAAATTGGGCAATCAGCAATAAAACTGCATACAATATTCGAGTCATCAATATGAGTTTTGGAACTCCGCCGAAGGACAGTTACACGACCGATCCGCTTTGCCTTGCCGCAAGACAAGCCTTTAACGCTGGAATTTTGGTTGTAGCTTCTGCCGGGAATAATGGCAAATCTACCAGTGGAGCAAAACTTTACGGTTCTATCAATTCGCCGGGAATCGAACCGTCGGTATTAACTGTCGGTGCGGCTAATACTTATGGAACAGATAACCGTATGGATGATACGGTTACGACTTACAGTTCGCGCGGACCGACACGCGGTTATAAAACCGTCAGCGGCAAGAAAGTTTATGATAATTTGATCAAACCCGATATTGTTGCTCCCGGCAATAAATTGATTGGTGCAAGATCAGCCGCTTCGCGCACATCAACCGGCAGTTTGGTTAAATTATATCCTTCATTGGACATAGCACCGACTGCGGCTGACAACGCCGGCACGATGTATCTGAGCGGAACTTCGATGGCAGCTCCGGTAGTTTCAGGCGCGGCAGCGATTTTATTCCAAGCCCGACCTGACATTACACCGGGAATGGCAAAAGCGATTTTGATGTACACGGCTCAACCGATTCAAGGCGCAAACACTTTGGAACAAGGCACAGGACTGTTAAACATCAAAGGCGCGACCGAGGTTTTGAATTTATTAAAATCTAATGCTTCAACTTTAAGCAACGGCAGTGCAATGCTCACCGGAACGCTGACTAATCAATTCAACAATGGACAATGTTCTTGGATTCATTTTGCACCTATTTGTTATCCGTGGGGCAAAGGTGTCATCACAAATTATGGATTCCTCTACGGCGACAACTTAATGACACTCAAGCAAGGAATCTATAACAACGGCGTATTAATGAGTGACGGAACTTCTTTATCCGGCACAACGCTCGTCCGCAACACATCGAAGACAAGCAGCGGTGTTAATGTCTATCAAGGCGTTTTAATAAGCGACGGCGTATTGATGAGCGACGGTTCATTGTTTGTGAACAGTAATTCCCTTTTCAAAAACATCCTCGGCAACGGTGTAACAATGGGCGACGGCGTTGTTATGGGCGATGGAGTAATTATGGGCGATTCGACGACCGGCACAACGTCCACAACCGCCTTGCAAGCTGTTTACGGTGATAACACGGCAGCAATGCAGCCTTAATATCGAGATTTGCTCCAACCCTCGCTAATCTCAATAAAAAAAGACCGATGTATTTCGGTCTTTTTTTATTGAGATTTCGGCAATGATGTTCTGATTTTAAAACTACAAATTAAATTGCGTTAATTTCTAATCTCAATTTTTCTGACCGTTAAATTATCAATCCTATCTCGTTTCACTTCAAAACCGATTCCCGCAGATTCAGGCGCGATGATCGTGCCGTTTTCCGTGATGGAAACTTCCGGTTCGATGATGTCTTCGTGCCAGTATCTTTTGCTGGCGGAAACATCTCCGGGCAAAGTAAAACCGGCGAGCGTTGACATAGCGACATTGTGCGCTCTGCCGATTCCGGCTTCGAGCATTCCGCCGCACCAGATCGGGATTTTGTTTTCGCGGGCGGTCTTTTCGATCAATTTCGCCTGCGCGTGTCCGCCAACTCGTCCGAGTTTTACATTTATTATTTTGCCGCTTTTCAATTCAATTGCTTTCCGCGCATCTTCCGGCGATTTTATTGACTCGTCCAAACAGATCGGCGTTTTTATTTCGCGCTGTAATTTCGCGTGATCGAGCATATCGTCGTGCGCCAGCGGTTGTTCAAACATCATCAGATCGAATTCGTCCATACGTTTGAATAAATTAATGTCGTCCAATGAATATGCTGAATTTGCGTCGCCCATCAAAAGAATCGAACCGAATTTTTCACGCACTTCTTTGATGACATCAAAATCCCAATGCGGTGCGATCTTGATTTTTATTCGTTTGTAACCCGCGTCTAATTCAGTTTGGATTTTTTCAAAAAGCTGTTCGACCGAATCTTGAATACCGATTGAAACGCCGCACGCGATTTCTTGATTTACTCCACCGAGATGTTTCCAGAGCGGCACATTTAATTTTTTCGCTTCCAAATCCCAAACGGCGGTTTCGAGTGTCGCTTTTGCCATCCGATTTCCGCGCACTGTTTTCATCAGATCCCAAACATTTTCCGCTTTTTCAAATTCTTTCCCGATAACCATTGGTGCGAGAATTTTTTCGATCGTTTCCCAACAAGATTCCGTCCATTCTTCACAGTAAGAAGGCGATTCGCCGACCGTACACTCGCCCCAACCTTCGTTGTTTTCTTCATCAACGACGCGCATCAGAATAATGCGTCTTTCATAAGTTCTGCCGAAACTCGTTTCAAAAAAATGGACGAGCGGCAGGTTTATTTCGATCAATTCAATTTGTTTTATCTGCATTCAAGTTTGATATTCGGTAAATTTAATTTCAAAATAAGTTTTACATTATACAGAGGATTGTTAAAAGATGACCAATCTACTTTTTGCCTCATTAGTTTTTTTTCAAGAAAGAGCAAACGGTTTGCTTCACGCGCCGGGCGAAACTTTCATTGAACCGACCATCATTAATTTAGTTTCGTGGCTTAAATTATTTATCGAACTGACCGGTGCGGTAATTATCGCTATCGGAATTTTTCTGGCGATCCACCAATTTTTCCGTGTTTTATCTTCGAATAACAGCGAAGGTTATACAAAAGTTCGTCTGCTTTTGGCGCGTTATCTCGCCCTCGCCCTCGAATTTCAACTCGGTGCTGATATTCTTTCGACCGCAATCTCACCGAGTTGGGATCAAATCGGCAAACTCGGCGCGATCGCGGTGATCCGCACCGCGCTTAACTATTTTCTTTCGCGGGAAATGGATCAGGAACGAAGAATAACCGATAACGAAAATGATGTTGAAAACAGCGAAAATAAGATTTCCTAGAACACCAAATTCTGCCTTCTTTAAGCATTTTTGAATCCGTATGTTATGATTTTTACGAACCTACAAACAAATATCTAAACTTTTAAGGGGGAACTAAATTGATGCGCTTACTCTTTTATCAATCACAAACTCCGGCTCAAGATACCGCAAATAAAGCATTAGAAGCCGGACAAGCCGCACAAAAAACCGTGTTCGATATGGTGGAAGGTTTTTTTGCCCAACTGCCTTTGATCGGTGTCGGCATAGTCGTTTTTCTTATTTTTCTGGGAATAGCTTATCTCGCCCGAAAAGTTATCAGAACCACCGCCACAAAAGCGAATATTGATGAAATGTTATCGTCGCTTCTGGCAAGAATCGGCTATATTATAATTGTTGTTTTTGGTCTGTTTGTTGCGGCAACCGTTATTTTTCCAGGCATAAATGCAGGAGACTTGATTGCCGGACTCGGAATTGGTTCAGTCGCATTGGGTTTTGCCTTCAAGGACGTTTTGCAAAATCTTTTCGCCGGATTTTTGATTCTTTTATACAGACCTTTTAAGATCGGCGATCAGATAAAAATCAATGATTTTGAAGGAACAGTCGAAGAGATCAACGTCCGCGCGACGAAAATCAAAACGTATGACGGCGAAAGAGTTGTAATTCCGAACAGTGATTTGTATATGGATGCAGTTCTCGTCCGCACGGCGTTTCCGCATCGCCGCACAAAAATTCTCGTCGGCATCGGTTACGACGACGATCATGAAGAAGCCCGTAAAACTTTGCTTGATGTTTTGAAAAAAACTGAAGGCGTTTTAAATGACCCCGCGCCGGATGTAAATGTTTACGAACTCGCCGATTCTTCCGTGAATATGCGTCTGCTCTACTGGACGGATTCACAGCAATCAAGCACACGCAAAACCGCTGACCGCGTTGTTTCGGCTGTTAAAAAAGCTCTTGACGATGCCGGAATCGAAATTCCATTCCCGCAGAGAGTTTTGACGATACCCGGAAAATTCAAACTAGAGTCTATTGACGGAAATTAAGTTTTCGAACATAGAAATTGAAAAAAGAATGCGGCGATCAAATGATTTGATTGCCGCATTCCTTTTTCAATTAACTAAAACTATTCAGTCGAAATTTCTTCTTCGCCCGAAAGTGCGGCGTGAAGCGTGTGCCAACTCAAAGAAGCGCATTTTACACGCGCCGGAAATTCCAGAACTCCGGCAAATATTTTTAATTTTCCGAGATGATTTTCGTTCTCTTCAATGTCGAGTTCGCCCGTTACCATTCGATGAAATTCATCGAACAAAACTTCGGCTTCTTCTTTAGTTTTGCCTTTTACAGTCTGCGTCATCATACTTGCGGAGGCTTTGCTGATCGCACAGCCCGAACCTTTGAAAGCGACATCTTTCACCTTCTCGTCTTCCATTTCGACATAAACCCTGAGCGCATCGCCGCACAAAGGATTATTGCCGTCTGCCGTATTTGTCGCCGTCTCAATTTCACGAAAATTTCGCGGATTTTTGTTGTGATCTAAAATAACTTCTTGATATAACTCATTTAATTCTGACATATTTCTATATTCTGCTTTTGATTTGCGATTTGCAATTGCCGCTAAACTTTATCGCCAATCGGCGCGGTAAATTTCTTGTCTTCTACATTTCCGGTATTTTTCAGATTTGCGGGTTCAAATAATAAAACCTCGACCTCCGTTCCAGCAACCGGACGATGTTCGACACCACGCGGCACAATCACAAATTCACCCTCGCTCAATTCAACCGTTTTATCACGAAACTCGATGCGGAAACTTCCCTTCAACGCCATAAACATTTCGTCTTCGTGTTCGTGGTGATGCCACGGGAATTCGCCTTGAAATTTGACGAGTTTAACTTCTTGTCCGTTTAATTCACCGACTACTTTCGGTCGCCAATGTTCATTTATTAATGCTAATTTTTCCGATAGATTAACTTTTTCCATTATCTTATTGTTTGACCAATTCGACGCACCGATTTTGTGCGCGTCCGGCTTCGGTTTCGTTCGATTTTTCAGCTGGAGAATTTGAATTATTCGTTTTCGGCTCTTCCGTTTTATTCAAGAAACTGCAAGACAAACCGAATAAAATAATTAAGATCAAGGGTAAAATTAAATTAGATCGCATAGTTAAAAGATCACAAGTCCGGTATTTTTTTGAACCAAATTTAGATGATAATTTTGTCAAGTAAAATTATCAAAAGTCGTTTCATCGAAAGATTGATAAACATTACAAACTTTTCACCAAAAATTGTTCGAGCAAATCCTGCAAACCGACATCAAAAAGCGCGGTTCCGTGTCCGCCTTTTTCGTAGATTTTTGTTTCGTATTTATCGTTTGCACCAATTTCCTTTAATTTTCTGACCGAATCGGCAGATTCTTTATCGTCTTCGGCGGCAACAAGCAAAAGCGGTCTGTCGCCGTAACTTTTTATCGCAGGTTCGGTCGGCATATTACCAAAATAATTGATTCCCGGCGAAAGAAGCGCGACGGCTTTTACTTTCGGGTTTTCTGCTCCGTAAATTATCGCTAAACTGCTTCCGTAAGATGCCCCGACAATCCCGATTTTCGTCATGTCAACATTTTTCTGTTTCGCCAAAAGATCAAACGCATTTGCAACATCGGCTTTCATACCTTTAACCGCATCATCGGTTCTTTCCGCCTTTACAGTTTTGCCATCAGTAGTTTTCACAGATTCACCAAAACCGCGCCCGTCAATTGCCAATACGCCGAGATTTTTCTTTTGCATTTCTTTGGCAAACTCGTCGTAAGATTTTCGATTGCTGCCGAATTGATGCAGAAGCAAAACCGCCGCCGAGTTTGCTTTCGGTGATTCGTAAAACGTGCCGACGATCTCGACATTTCCTTCGGACGTAAATTTTATATTTTGCGGCGCGGGAACTTCGCCGGTTGTTTGATTCGCGCTGTTTTCTTTATTCGCCGTAACATTTGAATTTTTCGTTTCAGCCGTGTTTGAAGTTGTCTGACTCTGACAACTCAAAGCGGTTAAAATTAATAAATTAAAGCAAGCCGATTTTATCCAAAATTTATATTTCATAGTTCTTCATATATGTAAATTTTGCCTTATTTAATTCCCCGCCAAATAACCCCATTTGCTAAATAATCAAGGTAAATTCTTTAACAAATTATTATTTTAATGAACAGCGAACTAAAAGAAAAATTCGACGCGATTTGTGAATTTTTACGCCGCGCCGAATCTGATTCTATTGCGTTTCCGCGTTTTTTCGCGCTCGATTTCACGATCTTTCGGCGGCGCATTTGTTACGAGCGAGTCAAGCAATATTTTCGATGTCAAAGTTATTTCTTCAACCGCCGCTTCAAAAGCCTCCACATTTGCGGCAGACGGTTTATTAAAACCACCGATTTTTCTGACAAACTGAATCGCCGCCGCCCGAATTTCTTCATCGTTCGCGGACGGTTCAAAGTTGTGTAATTGTTTGATATTTCTGCACATAAATCAAGGTGTTTCCAAAATGCAAAACTAAAATTTAAGGGCAGGTTTTGCGCCTGCCCAATAACCATAGCGAAAAATTCGTTTATTGAAAATGGTGGTTATTTGCGTCATTCGACGTATCTTACAAATCTTGCAACATTACGATAAAATCGTATATAATCGAACTTAATTATCAAGGAATAATCATCGGAACATTCCTGAGAAAAATATCAAAAATTATCTTTACAGCTAAATTTAGGTAGATAAAGGCTTTCAATTTGAGAGCCTTTTTCTTTTATTTGCCATAAGTTGAGCGAGTTCGACCAAAGCCGGAATGATAAAAACGGCACACGCCGTTCCTAAAATTAAACCTGTTATAAACCGCGAAAGATGCGTGTTTTCCCAAATTCCGAAAACTCCGAGCAACCAGTCAATCCCAATCGGAACGAGCGAAAGAAAAAGCCAGATGCGCGGAAACGGTTCGATTTCTTCGATATTTCTAATGAAGGGATAAATAATAAAACCGAAAACCAGACCGAAATAAACGCCGAAACACCTTGAACAGACTGCAAAATGGTGCTCAAAGATATGGGGCGAACGCTCCGGCATTTGATGACATAAAAAGCTGAAAAATTTATAGATCGGCTGCGAAAGATTCGTCCAACCTTCAAATTGTGCGACAGGCGCGAATAAAATCAATAAAACCCAAAAAAGCACCAGAAAAAATCCCGAAGACCAAGCCTTAAATGCTTGTTTTTTAAGACTTGGACTTGTGATTTGGGACTTATAATGTTCAATAGATTCAGGCATAAAAAATCAAATGCACTTCAAATATCTAAACGCTTGCAAATTCAGCTTTTTGTTTTTGCTCGGCTAAATAACTTTCCGGCAAATCGCCGTTATCGGCTCGCAGATACTGCAATTGTTTCGGCTTCAAAGTAGCGAGTAACTCTTTGCGATTCATTACTTCAATCGGTTTGCCCGTATAGATTTTACCCATTTTTTCGAGGCGTTTTTCGGAAAGCAAGCCGGAAAACATCAAGAGCGGATAAGTAAAATTCGGACCATTCAATTTACGCAATTTATAAAGCCACATTCCGATAGAACCGATGCGCCACGCGGTCGGTCCCCACCAACTGTATTGTCCCGGACGCAGATTCATCTTCCAGCATTTCATCATCAACTGCCACTGCATTTCCGAAAGCTGTTTTGTTTGCGTAACGCCTTTTTCCATCTCCATTCGCGTGTCGTGTAGCGGCGTGAAGATCGAAGGAATCAGAAATGCAAACAGTCCGCGACGTTCCATTTCATAGACCAGATCGAGCGTCGCCATGATGTCTTCGTCGGTTTCGTCAGGATTTCCAATAATTAAAGTCATCGCCGGAAACCAGTTATTTTCGTTCAAAACGCGCAAACCTTCCAAAACAACGCTTTGCCAATGGTCAATCGCAAACGGAACGGCTTTGCTTGCCATTATTTTCTTTGCCATTTTTATCGAACCGGTTTCCAGACCGATCAACGGCGCAAGTGCTTTTTTCTCAGGATGCGTACTCAAATAAGGAAAATGAATAGGACTTTTCGGCAGAAGAATGTCGGAAAGCTGTTTGATCATAATCGGATCAACAACTGCCGGAGCAATTGTCGAATGACTCAAAACGTGCTGTTCGACTCCGGGCGTGTCAACAATATCTTTATATAAATCAACCAACGCTTCACGATTCGGAAAATAAAAAGGCGTGTCCGTGTGAACTTGTCCCCAAATAAACATATCTTCGGTCGCCAATGAGATTTGTTTATTTCCTTCACGGACATTTGCGCGAACCGCGTCCATTATTTTGTCTTTCGGCAGATCAATTTGCGGATTCAAATCGGGAACGCAGAATTTGCAACGCCGTCCGCAGCCCGTCGTCATTTCG
Source organism: Pyrinomonadales bacterium (assembly GCA_038251885.1). Lineage (GTDB taxonomy): Bacteria > Acidobacteriota > Blastocatellia > Pyrinomonadales > Pyrinomonadaceae > JAHCHG01. The sequence continues at coordinate 9,029 of JBBSAX010000048.1, forward strand.
ACCACGCCGAAAGTCGTTCGCGTATCGGGAAACATTATCGAATCGCGGTCTTGCGGATGTTTGACGACGACTTCCTTCGGCAAATCTTCGCCGCGAATCGCCTTTGCGAACAGGTCGAGCGTGTCGTTCGATTCGCTTCTGCCGTCAACGATGCAGTCAATTCCGAGTTCTTCATACATATCGGTTTGAATGATCTGCCAACCGCCCGAACCGCCGACGATAACTTTGTAATTATCACGGTGCGGATTAGTTTTGATCTGTTCAAATAATTGGCGTGAATAGTGTGAATTGATCGGCATTTTCGATGAGCCGAAGATCGAAGTATAAACTCCGGCGGCGAAGGTTACGCCTAACGGATTATGCGTCGAAACGGCAACGACACGAGTGCGCGGACCAATAAATCTATGCAAATCTTCGGGAAAACACGAAACAATATCATCTTGTGCGTATTGACGAAGCAGAGATTTTTCAACAAGACGAACTCCGGCAGGCATATATTTTGCCGAACCGTCTTCGTAACGCTCGACTTTCCGCCAATCAGGGTATTTGCGATTTAAGATTCCTTCAAGCCAAATCGGAAGCGAAGCCATCGCCATTTGAATAAAATATCCGGCGTGGTCAATCGCTTCGGTCAGTGGTGCTGTTAAAACGATTAACTTACCGCCGTTTTCAGGCTCTCCATCATATTTACCGTTTGATTCAGCTTTTGATGAAACCTCTTTGACAGCAATACTCATAAAAAATAACTCCTTTATATTGTTTCAGATAAATCGAAATCAACTAAAATTACAGGTAACATTTCTCTTTCTAATTTTCAAAATTACGTTGATTATAAAGTAAATTAGAAATTCTTCGTAATTATTCCATTTGGATTTTTAGTTTAACAATTTTTTTTCTTTTTACAAATTACAATTTTAATCTCAAAACTCTTTATAAATGAAAACTTTGCGGAATTTAGAAGGTTTGTAAACGGAATGAAGATTTTTAGGCAAAGATAATCGGTATAGCGAACGGTAGTGAACAACTTTATCCAAAATCATGTTGGATAAACATCGAGAAACTCGCTACCTCTCGCCATACTGATTAATTTTAGAATCTGATAACCGCATCAGGACCGCCTTCGACGTGAACGGTGTCAACAAAACGTATATTTTTTGAATCGCTCGTCATAACAACCGAATGTGTGCGTTTTCCTGCGCCAAAAAATCTAACGCCGCGAAGCAATGCGCCGTCGGTGACACCTGTTGCGGAAAAGATAATCCTTTTTCCGGGCGCGAGATCATCGGTATCATAAACTTTATTCGGGTCTGTAATTCCCATATCTTTAAGTCTTTCCTTAACTTCTTCGGCAGGCGGAACTTTCGATTTGTCAACGCCTAATCTTGCGGCATCAAAGACGAGTTTTGCTTGAATTTCACCATTCAGACATTTCATCGCCGCCGCCGTAATTACACCTTCAGGCGCGCCGCCAATGCCTATCAGCGCGTGAATATTCGTTCCCGCAACTGCCGCTGAAATTCCCGCTGAAAGATCGCCGTCGGAGATCAGACGAATTCTCGCTCCGGCGGCGCGAACGTCGTCAATCAACTGTTTATGACGCGGACGATCAAGACATATCACAGTCAAATCGTCAATATCGCGTCCAAGACGACGGGCAATATTTTTCAAATTATCTTTAACAGGCGCATCAATATCAACCGCGCCGCGACAAGACGGACCGACGACGATCTTGTCCATATAAATATCCGGTGCATTGAGCAGTCCGCCGCGTTCCGCCGCCGCGAGAACGGCAATCGCATTATTTGCACCGAGCGCACACAGATTCGTGCCTTCGAGCGGATCAACGGCAATGTCAATTTCGGGAAATTCGGCGCGTGCTTCATCGCTGAAATCTCTGCCGCCGAGTTCTTCGCCGATATAGAGCATCGGTGCTTCATCGCGTTCGCCCTCGCCGATGACGATTCGCCCGCGCATCGGAACGCTGTCCATTACCGTTCGCATTGCTTCGACTGCAACGTGATCGGAGTGTTTCCGTGCGCCTTGCCCCATTGTCCGCGCCGCTTCGATTGCCGCCGCTTCGGTTACGCGCAAGAAATCCAAAGACAAATCTCTTTCTGATTTTAAATTTTTCATCTTGTTTCCTTAAATAAAATTTATAGTGAAAAAACTTTTGATTATGCGGACATTCTAACACTTGTATAACCTGCTTTGACAAGTTATCCTTTTGCATATTACGTTTTTATTTAAACTATTTATCAAAATAACAGGAGAATTTTAAGAAATGACATATATCGTGACCGAACCGTGCATTGATTGCAAATATACCGATTGCGCGGCGGTTTGCCCGGTCGAGGCTTTTCACGAAACGCCCGACAGATTGCTAATTAACCCCGACGTTTGCATTGATTGCGACGCTTGCATACCGGAATGTCCGGTCGAAGCGATTTTTTCCGATATGTCCGTGCCGGAAGAATATATGGATTGGATCGAAAAAAACACCGAAGCCGAAAATTTTCCGATCATCAGCACGAAAATTCCCGCGCTTTACGGAGAAGGTTGCTCAGGTCCACCGGAGTAAATTAAAAAGTTTGAAATATTTTAAGGAATGAAAAGCCTGACGACATCAAACAATTTGATATTGTCAGGCTTTTTTTAGAATTTATTGAATATCTTTCTCAATATTCTCATTATTTATTTGAGGATTGTTTGAAAAATCATATTTTACATCAAGAAGTCTAAAATATGGAACAACGCCTTCACCTTGCGGATTAACAATAATTCGCGTCATTTCAAGAGTTGCTGTTACAGTTCCCTGTAAACTTAATTGTTTCGTATAAAACGGCACGGTTGGATTTTGATAACCAAAATTTTCAGTATGAAAATTAAGCTGACTTGTCAAAGTCGCGGGAAATATAATAGTAAAACGTCCGCGAGTCCATCTGTAAGGTAATCTGTATGTTCCGCCGTTAAGAAAGGCAGAACCGCTAAAATAAACATTTGGATATAATCTTCCATTCACAAGTCCGGGATTTCCATCAGCAAAAGAAGCATCATCTTCTTGAAAGGAACTTCTCAGAACATAACTGTCTCCGGCAAAACAGGTAACACAATAAGCAAATAGTCCACGACCTAATTCACCGGAAACGGAAGTGTTGGCATCTTTATAAACAAATACTCCTGCGCCGGTTGAACCAGTTCTGTAAGAATCAAACATAAATCTTTCCGAATCGGAATTGTTTTGTTGAGCTTTAATACTATTTCCAATTCCCAGAAATAGTATTATGCCGAGTGAAATTAAAAAATATTTACGCATAGATTTTCTCCTTTAATAATGAGTAAAGAGATTCAAGAACTTTGTTAAAACTCTGATTGAGTGAGATAAATTTAGCATTCGATTATTATAATTACAAGAAATATTTCTCACACTTCGATTTCAACGCCGCTCGCTCAATATCAAAAGAATTGGTATTGTTAGTCTTTTCATAAAACTATTATTACCTGAAATAGAAAGAAATTGATTGCCGTGAAAATTCTTGAAACCGAACGCTTAATCTTGCGTGAAATCATCGAAACCGATGCCGAATTTATTCTCGATCTGCTTAATCAGCCGTCGTTTATCAAATATATCGGCGACAGAAATGTGCGCTCCGTTGAACAATCGCGGGATTTTATTGAAAGCCGTTTTACAAAAAGTTACGCGGAAAACGGTTTCGGCTTATATTTGGTTGAACTTAAAAAACAGCAAACACCGATTGGAATTTGCGGTTTTGTCAAGCGCGATACTTTGCCGGATGCGGACATCGGTTTTGCATTTTTGCCGCAATTTTGTGGCAAAGGTTACGCGCTCGAATCGGCGGAAGCGTCTATGAAATTCGGCAAAGAAAAATTAAATCTCAAGCGCGTTCTTGCTATAACAACTCAAAATAATGAAAGTTCGGGCAAACTTTTGGGCAAGATCGGGTTTACGTTCAAGCGTTTGATGGATATTGATAATGAAAAACTCAAACTTTTTTCAGTAGAGATTTGATCGCGTTCAAGCAACTATCGGGCGATTTGACGCACCAAACGAGAAAAATCATTTCGGAGAATATGCCGTGTTAAAAATAAAAATTATCTCGATTCTCAGCATTTTAATTTTGGTCGGAACTGTCCTGAGCATTTCACACTCGTATTCAACTTCGGCAAAAGGCGATGTTGTGCAGGAAATTGCGAACTACAAAACTTGGTCAAAGATTACAAAAGAGCCGATAAAAATTGTTACTCAACTTCAAGTTGACGGTGAAAGCGGAAGAGAAAAGGTTTTTATAGTTGATGGGCAGGAAATTACAAATTTCAGAACCGGCGTTTTAAGCGGCTGAGGTAATTTACCATTTGAACTTCTCAGTTCGGGAAGTAAGAAAAATCAAGATTTAGTTCAAATATTTTCTCAATTCGGCAAAGGATTGAAAAAACTCTTTGATTCAGCGAATAAGAAGAAACAATTAGCAAAGGTTGAAACCATCAAGTCTGTTGAAAAATCTGAAGTCGAACTTTTGCCGCTAAATAATCATTCGTTTAGTTTCGGAGTAGTTTATGCCAATGATCTAGCCAAAGCGGAAATAGAAAAAGAAAAACCGAACTTCCCCGTCGGTTCGATAATCGTCCGTGAAAAAAATGCGACCGAAACAAGCGAAACGCCCGACGTGATTATCGCAATGGTCAAACACGAAAAGGGTTTCAGCAAAAAAACGGGCGATTGGGAATTTTTAACTTTCAGCGGCGCGGATTTAAAATTGCAGACGCGTGAAACGAAAAGTGATTGCTCGAAATGTCATATCCAAGCCGAGAAAACCGATTGGGTTTTTCGTGATTATTTGAAGTAAATTTCTACCGAAACGCTGAAACGTCAAAGCCGAATCTTTCCTTGATTTCATTTTCGACCGCTTGATTGACATTTTGCAGATTTGCCAAACGGCGCGTCGCTTTTTGGATGTGAGTCTGTGTTCGCGCCGCCATTTGTTTGAGAAGATTTCTGCCTTCGATCTGTTCATTGCGAACCTTCTCGCGCAAAATAAAAAGTTCCGAAAGTTCGGCTTCAAGACGTTCGGAGCGAAGTTCTTTTAAACGGCGCGTTACTTGATAGATTTGACGAATCACGCGCACCAATTGATCGCCGATTGAATCGCCTTTTACAAGATCAGGCGAATCTCTATAATCTTCGACCAGTTTGTTCAAAAGTCCCTGATCGCCTTCGGCATAAGCATCGTTTAATTTTGCCATCAAATCCGTACGCCGCGTTCGCTCTTCCGAATCAATCGCCAGGTCTGGATGAATCATTTTTGCGAGACTGTGATAAGCCTTTTTCGCTTCGGGCGAAGGATTCCATTTGTGCGTGCAGGCTTGCCAGTTTTCTTCGTCTGCGGCTTCAGCAGATTCTTCGGCTCGTTTTCTGGCTTCTTCAGCGCGAGCTTTGATTTCTTCGTCTTCGGGATTCAGCTTTAATTCTTCTTCAGCGATCTGCGCTTCGATTTCGTCTAAATCGGCGTAAAGTCTGCCGACTTCCATCGTGTAGTTTGCTTCGAATTGTTCAAGTTCGGCACGAAGTTCGGTCATAGATTCTTCGCGCGTAGCGAGAGTTTCCTTCAAACGCTCCAGTTTTTTATGCTTTTTTTCGAGTTCCAATTCTTCTGGTGCTGCTACATTCATAAGTAAAAATTTTGAAACCACAGATTAACACAGATAAACACAGATGAAAAAGCCAAATTTAAACAAGAATAGACAGGATTTACAGGAAAAATTTAATCCTGCTTATCTCGTCTATCCCTGTTAAGTATTTTGTTCGTATAGGTTTCGACACGCGAAACTTGAATTTAGTTTATCAGCCCTCGGCTTCGGAAAACTTGCTTACGGCAATTTCCTGTGCATTTCTGATGGTTGCCAGATTTTTGTATTCGACCTCGTTGAGCGAATCGTCTTTGAAATCGGGATTCGGTTGATACCAACTCTGCGCTTCAAAGTATTTTTGCAACTCGGGATTTTTGAAAATGCGTCCGTGCCGTGCGTAAATTTCGTTTCGCAAGATTTGCAAATCTTCCGTGAACATATCGTTGGCAAAATCTTCCGGCAAAATTTCGGTCGAAAGTTTTTCGCGGATCTGCGCTTCACGCGCCAGAATCAGATTGATATTTTGCGTTTCAATCTCGTTTAACTTAACCTTTGATTGATCTTTCAAAGGCTTATACCAATCCCGCCATTCAAAATATTGGCGAACGCCCGGTGTTTTGAACTGAAGTCCGCGTCGCGCCCAAAATTCGTTACGAATCATTCGCAATTCCATCATTGTTAAACCGTTTAATTTATCATCCGTCAATGCGACGGTTTGAAAATTATCCATATCGCCGATGGAAATTGCCGTGTTGCGCCCGTTGCTTTTTTCAGCGTAAAGCGTTTCAAGATTTTTGCGGTCAATGTCGGTTAAAACCGTCGAAGAATAATTCGGATTGCGTTTATACCAGTATCTTTCGTCAAAATATTTTTGCAGCCATTCTTCGTCGGAGAAAGTTTTGCCGTGAATTGCTTCGATTTCGGCGATCAAAATGGCTAATTCGACAGGCGAATAACCGCCGAGATTGTCTGCTGTAATCAATTTATTTTCCCAAAGACGCATATCGCCCGGCATAATTGTCGGATGGTTTGCGGCTTCCGTCAGGCGGATTAAATCGAGGTTTTCGCGCTCAATCTTGGTCAAAACCTCGTTTGAAAAATCGGTTTTGCCTTTATACCACCCCTGTTTTTCAAGATAATCCTGAACTGGACGTTCTTTGAAAATACGTCCGCGCTTGCCGAAAACAACGCCGCGCAAAAGTTCGATTTCGCTGACTACGCCGTAATCTTTTAAGTCGTCTTTGTCTAATTTGTTTAACTGCGCTTTTGTTAATTTCTTTTTCGCAAAATCAACCTTTGTCCAGTTCTGTTTGGTGAATTTCGTCCATCTTTTCGCTTTTGCCGCATCAAAATCAGGATCATCTTGGGCAAAAACTGCGGAAGACAGAATAATTAAAAAAACGAAACATATCAAAATTTTACTTTTCATTTCGCTCGAATTCCTCTCATCAATAGTTTTAGAATCTAAATTTCTGCTTCAATAATTTCAAAACTCGTCGTAATTTCCGCTGTCGGCTTGACGGTTGCGGCGACCGAGCAATATTTCGTATCCGAAAGCTCGATTGCGTCCGCCAAAGCCTTTTCCGAAACGCTACGTCCATATACGATATGGTGAATATTGATCTTCGTGAACGAACGCGGATGTTCTTCGCGTCGCTCGCCCGTAACTTCGACTTTGTAATCCGTAACAATTTGCCTTTTCTTCTGCAAAATCGAAACGACATCAATCGCCGTGCAACTTCCGACTGCCAATAAAAGTAATTCAACCGGAGACGCGGCAGACTTGTCAACGGCTTTCGTATCAATAACTTGCGCGTGTCCGCTGGCACTCGTGCCGACAAACATTTCGTCGCCGGTGTATTTAATTATGGTTTTATAATTATTTTCAGACATGAAATTTTCCTTTTCTTTAACGGATTGTAAATTCCGTTTTGCAGAGAGTTTAGCACATTTTTAACTTAAAACGATTCTCAAAATTTATCTCTTAAATAAACCTTTGGCATAAAAAATGCTTCCTAATATTTGGCAAACGTCCGGTTTGAAAGTTTTGTTAAATGGTTAGAAGAAAGTAGGAGAAAAAAGATGAACAGGTTTAGAGGAATTTTTTCGGTTTATTTGATGATCGGTTTTATGGTTTTCGGTTTATTTGCACAGGTAAATGCCCAAAATCGAAACGAACGCGAAGTCCGCGATCTGATGCGACAATTAAATAATAAAGTTGATAATTTTCAAAATAATTTATCAAATCAACTTCGACGCAATTCCAAAATTGAACGTCAGGACAAAGAAAAATTAGAAGACGACGTTCAGAATGTGAAAGATGATATTCGTGATTTTGAAACGAGTTTTAATCGTCAGCGCGAAACGGCGCAGGACGTGACGAAAATTCTCGAATCGGCGAAAATCGTCAACGATTTTATAAAATACAACAGCATTAATTCCAGAACCGACAGAGATTGGGAAGATATTACAAAACTGCTCGATAATCTCGCTTCAAATTACAATGTAAATTGGAGTTGGGATAATGGCGGAACTTCGCAATATCCGAACGATAATAATTATCCGAACTACAATAATTATCCGACAAATTATCCTTCGACGAGTGGCAATTCTTACAACAACAGTTTGACCGGAACTTATCAATTGGACGCATCACGTAGCGAAAATGCACAGGAAATTGCCGACCGCGCAATTCGCAATTCCAATTCGCGTAACGATCAGGCGAATCGTCAAGATTTGGAAAACAAACTTCAAGCACCGGAACAAATTGCGGTTGATATTCGCGGAAATCAAGTAACGCTCGGAACTTCGCTTGCACAACCGATCACATTTACGGCGGACGGACGCGATCAAACGCAAACAACCGACGACGGCAGAACGATTCGCGTTCGCACGGCGCTTAACGGACAAGAATTAACGGTTTCAAGTCTCGGCGGCGACACGGATTACACTTTGACATTTTCTTCGACCGAAAACGGCAAAAGTATGAAAGTCAGCCGCAGAATTACAACAAATTATCTGCGCCAGACGGTTTTTGCCGAAAGCGTCTATAACAAAACCGATTCGGTCGCCAGACTCGGCGGCTACAATCCGGGCGATTATAACGACAACAACGATAACAACGGCAGTTATTCGACGAATGATCCGAACGACCGTAATAACCCGAACAACAACCCGAACAACAACCCGAATAATTATCCTAACGGAAACAACGGACGGCGCGGCAATTTTATCGTGCCGAACGGAACGGTCATATCGGGAACTTTGGATAAAGATATTGACACTAAAGTTTCGCAAAACAACGACCGTTTTAGAATGACTGTTCAATCGCCGAATCAATTTCGCGGCGCGGTCATTGAAGGTTATCTTGCAGGAATTGACCGTTCGGGAAAAGTTTCGGGACGCTCGGAAGTTACATTTAATTTTCAAACAATTCGCCTTCAAAACGGTCAAAGCTACGATTTCGCGGGAAATCTGCAAACCGTAACCGACGAAAACGGCAAAACGATCAAAGTTGACCAAGAAGGCTCGGCAAAAGGCGATAATCAGACGAAAGAAACGGTTAAACGCGGCGGAATCGGTGCGGGAATCGGCGCGATCATCGGCGCAATCGCGGGCGGCGCAAAAGGCGCGGCAATCGGCGCAGTCATCGGCGGCGGCGCGGGCGCGGGTTCGGTTGTTTTGACAGGCAAAGACGATCTGCAATTAAAAGCCGGTTCGCAAATGACCGTTCAATCTTCTTCGCCACTTCGTTAATTTGAAAGTTAATTTCGGCTAAAAGAGTTGCGTGAGAACGTAGCTCTTTTTTTGTTTAATTTCTGCGAATAAATAACTTTAATTTTTGCTCCATAAATTATTCTTTAACAAGATAGATAATTCAATAAATATCGGCATTTCTCGACTGTCTTAATTTGCAAAAAAATGTTAAAATTCAGGTAATTATTTAATTAAAATTTAACAAAAGAGGTTAATAAATTGGCAGAAACAAAAAAAGAAAGTTACGGCGCAGATTCGATCACGGTTTTGGAAGGACGCGACGCGGTGAGAAAGCGTCCGGCGATGTATATCGGTTCGACCGGAGATATGGGTCTGCACCATCTCGTTTATGAAGTTGTAGATAATTCGGTTGATGAAGCACTCGCCGGATATTGCGACACGATCAATGTCGCAATTCATATGGACAATTCGATTACGGTTGTTGATAACGGGCGCGGAATTCCGACCGGAATGCACAAAGAAGAAAAGCGTTCCGCTGCCGAAGTCGTGATGACGATTCTTCACGCGGGCGGAAAATTCGACTCGAATTCCTACAAAGTTTCCGGCGGTTTGCACGGTGTCGGCGTTTCCTGCGTAAATTTTTTAAGCGAAGAACTTCATCTCGAAATCTGGCGCGACGGCAAAACTCACGAAATGGAATTTCGCGCAGGAATTCCGGTCGCACCGCTCAAAGAAGTCGGAAAAACCAATAAACGCGGCACAAAGATCACTTTCAGACCGGACAGCACCATTTTCGACACGACCATTTACAGTTTTGAAAAACTTTCCGAGCGTCTCAGAGAAAAAGCATTTTTGAACAAAGGAATTCGCATTTTTATCAAAGATGAGCGCGAAGAACCGGAGAAAAAACACGAATTTTACTACAAAGGCGGAATCGCCGAATTCGTCAAGCATTTGAGCAAAAACAAAAATCCGATTCACGACGAACCACTTTATTTTGAAGTGGTTTCTGAAGAACTTTCAGTCGAAGTTGCGATGCAGTATAACGACAGCTACGACGAAAAGGTTTTCACTTTTGCAAATAATATCAACACTGTTGACGGCGGAACGCATCTTTCGGGCTTTCGCGGCGCAATCACGCGAACGATCAATGCCTATGCACAAAGTTCAGGACTCTTGAAAAATTTCAAAGGCTCGCTTTCCGGCGATGACGTGCGCGAAGGAATGGTCGCCGTAATTTCCGTTAAATTGCCGCAACCGCAGTTTGAAGGGCAAACGAAGGGCAAACTCAATTCCGATGTAAAAGGCGCGGTCGAATCGTTCTTAAACGAAAAACTCGGCGAATATTTTGAGCAGAATCCGAATATCGCCAAAAAAATCGTCGGCAAAGCAACCGACGCGGCGCGTGCGCGTGAAGCCGCACGAAAAGCGCGTGAAATCGTCCGAAAAAGTGCGCTCGGAACTTCGACACTTCCCGGAAAACTTGCTGATTGTCAAGAAAAAGACCCGGCTTTATCGGAGTTATACTTAGTTGAAGGCGATTCAGCCGGCGGATGTTTTGCCGGTGAAATACGGATTGCTTTAGCAGATGGAAGATCATTAAATTTCTTTGAATTAATTAAAGAAGAACAGCAAGGAAAGCAAAATTTCTGTTATACGATTCGTAGAGATGGTAAGGTTGGCTTGGAAAAAATCAAAAATGTTCGCCGCACAAAGAAAAACGCCGAAGTTATAAAACTTACCCTTGATAACGGCGAAGAAATTATCTGTACGCCCGATCATAAATTTATGATGCGAAACGGTGAATACAAGCAAGCAAAAGATTTATTAACAGATGATTCATTAATGCCTTTAAATCGTAAATACTCCGATACCAAAGAAAAAGGAATTACCATTAACGGTTATGAAATGGTTTGGGATGTAAAGAGCGAAAGTTGGCTTTTTACGCATATTTTGGGTGATTGGTATAACTGTTGGAAGAATATCTATGCGAAGGAAGATGGCACACATTGTCATCACATTGATTTTAATAAACTCAATAATAATCCGACAAACTTGATTCGTTTGTCGAAAGAAGACCACTTGCAAATTCATCGAAATCACATTGAGAAAACATTGCACAAACCGGAAGTAATCGAAAAGTGTCGCAAAATTCGTCAAAGCGAAAAATTTCGTCAACAGATGAGCAATCGGATGAAACAGCCGGAAACTCGAAAAATTCTCTCCGAACAAGCCAAATCACAATGGCAAAATGAAGAATATAAAGAGTCTATGATAGAAAATTGGCGCGAATTTTATAATTCAAATGCGGAATATCGCAAAGTAAATCGTGAACAATTAAATAACGCTCAAAGCGAATATTGGTCAAGCGAAAAAAATAGAATAAAGCAATCGGAGAAAACCCGTAATTTTTACGATAGAAATCCGCAAGCTAAAAAACAGCTTTCAAAAATTGCTAAAAAGCAATGGCAAGATGAAAAACTTATTGAATGGCGACGCGAAGAAACAAAAAAACAATGGACGGATGAGTTTCGGGCGAAACGTAAAGAAACACTTAATAAAACTTTTTACAATAAAACAATTTCAGCTTTAAAAAGAATCGAGATTGAAAAAGGAAAAATTGATGTTGAGAGTTATCAAAAACATCGGCTTGAAATAAGAGATAAATCTTTACTTCGCTTTGACAAATTTTGCGAAAGATACTTTGAAGGAAATCAAAACAAGGCTTTTGAAGCAATTGAAAATTATAATCATAGAGTTGTAAAAATTGGGAAATTAACGGAAAAAATTGACGTTTATGATCTCGAAGTTCCGGGAACGCACAATTTTGCGTTAGCCTCCGGCATTTTTGTTCATAACTCGGCAAAACAAGGACGCGACCGCAAAAATCAGGCGGTTTTGCCGCTCAAAGGTAAGATTTTGAACGTCGAAAAAGCGCGTTTTGACAAGATGTTGGAACACGGCGAAATTAAGGCGTTAATTACCGCGATGGGAACGGGAATCGGCAAAGACGATTTCGACGTGGAAAAACTCCGTTATCATAAACTGATTATTATGACGGATGCAGACGTTGACGGAAGCCACATCCGAACGCTGCTTTTGACATTTTTCTATCGTCAGATGCCGGAACTCGTTGAAAAAGGATATATTTACATCGCACAGCCGCCGCTTTTCAAAGTCAAACGCGGCAAAAAGGAAGAATACATTAAAGACGAACCGGCAATGCTTCGCTATATGATGAAGCAGGCGACGAACGATATTGAAATTAAATCAACAACTAACGACAAAACTTACGCCGGACGCGAACTGACAAAATTGCTCGAACAGGTCGTCGAATACAAAAGATATTTCGACCGTTTTGTTCGCCGCGTCAATAATGATGAAAAATTGTTAGATGTATTAATAAATGCGTTTAGCGGAAAAGACGGAATTTTGCAGAAGGAAAATGTCAAAACACGTCAAATATTCGAAAGCGAAGAATTAATGGCGCAGATCGAAGGCAAACTTGCCGATGCAGGTTACAAAACCGAATTACTCAACGACGAAGAACACGGACTTTCGGAAATCGAAATTGCAATGTCTTCGGGCGGTCCGGTTTTGTTTGACTGGAACTTGGCAAGTTACGTCGAATTTCAAAAAGCGGTTTCGCTCAAGGAAAAACTCGAAATGGAATTTCCTGCACCGTTCGTTTTGGGCGAAAACGGCACAAGCGAAACAGTCGAAAGCCGCGCTGATCTGCTCGAAAAAGTCTTAAATTCAGCGAAGAAAGATTTGACGATTCAGCGTTACAAAGGTTTGGGAGAGATGAACCCCGAACAACTTTGGGAAACGACGATGAATCCCGAAGGTCGCACGCTTTTGCAAGTAAGAATTGAAGATGCAATCGAAACCGATGAAATTTTCACGATTCTAATGGGCGATCAAGTCGAACCGCGCCGCAAATTTATCGAAGACAACGCGCTCGATGTGAAGAATTTGGACGTTTAATTTTAGTTTTTGAATTTAACAAAAAAGGCGGTCGAATGATCGCCTTTTCTATTTGTTGAAATGACAAACCGATTATCTTGCACCTTTTTTCTCAAGGTGCAATAATTTTCCTAGAGGAAAATAAAATGTCAGCAGTTTTAGAAAGACAGGAAATCAAAAACAAAACGAATCGAATTTCTCAATCGGACATTGAAATTGTCGAGAAAGTCCGTTTGCAAAATATCAGTTGGGAAACTTATGAAAAATTAATCGAGGAACAAACCGATAACTCTGCGTTGCACCTAACATATAACAATGGAGATTTGGAAATTATGGTCGAGTCGTTTAAGCACGGGAAATACTCATATTTGCTTACTGATATTATTAGTTCCTTAGCGACAGAATTGGAGATTGATCTTATCGGAACAGGTTCGGCAACATTCAAACAGGAAAAAAAGAAAAAAAGCTTTGAAGGCGATGCAAGTTTTTACTTTAAAAATGCGGATATTGTTCGTGCAAAAGATGAATTAGATTTAATTGTTGATCCTGCGCCCGAATTAATTCTTGAAGTTGATATAACACACGGTTCGCTTCAGAAATTTCCGATCTTTGCCGGACTCGGCGTGGAAGAAGTTTGGCGATTCGACGGCGAAGAAGTTAGATTTTATCGGCTCGAAAACGAAGATTACACGGAAGTTTCAGAAAGCGTTTGCCTGCCGAATGTAAAAAGCGAAACGGTGACGGAACTGCTTTTTGCGGCGCAGGAAATGAAGCGGCGCGACTGGTTAAAATTGGTTCACGAAGCAATAAATAAAGGTTAAGAAATTATGTCAGCAGTTTTAGAAGAAACACGAAAAATCGAAGATTATCTCGTAATGTCGGACGAAGAAATTTCGGAAAGAATCGAAGCGGCGCGAGCGGAACTTGGTTCAAGAGTAGTGATTTTAGGGCATCATTACCAGCGCGATGATGTGATCAAACACGCCGATTTGACGGGCGATTCGTATCAGCTTTCAGTGATGGCGGCGGAAAGAACCGACGCAGAATTCATTGTTTTCTGCGGCGTTCATTTTATGGCGGAATCGGCGAGTATTTTGGGCGAGGCGCATCAGCGGGTGATTTTGCCGGATTTGGGCGCGGGTTGTTCGATGGCTGATATGGCAAATATAGATCAGGTCGAAGATGCTTGGGAACAGCTTGCGGATATTGGCGTTTTGGATAAATTCAAAGTCGCGCCGATGACTTATATGAATTCGACCGCCGCGATCAAAGCGTTCTGCGGACGCAACGGCGGAGTTGTCTGCACATCTTCAAACGCTGTTCCGCTGTTTGATGTTTATCTGAAAGAATACGACAAAATGATGTTTTTTCCCGATCAGCATTTGGGTAGAAACACAGGTCTTAAATTCGGAATTCCGCTCGACAAAATGGCTTTGTGGAATCCGCACGAAGAACTCGGCGGAAACACGGAAGAAGAATTGCACGATGCACGTCTTATTTTGTGGAAAGGACACTGTTCGGTTCACAGCCGTTTCAAACCGTGGCACGTTGACCAAATTAAAAAAGAAAATCCGCAGATGAAAGTTCTCGTTCATCCCGAATGTATGTATGAGACGGTCGAAAAAAGTGACCTGAACGGCTCGACTTCGTATATAATAAATACTGTCGAAAACGCTCCCGCAGGTTCGGCTTGGGCAATCGGAACGGAACTCAATCTCGTCAATCGTTTGATAAAAAATCATCCAGACCAAAACATACGCCTTCTCGCGCCCGATCTTTGTATGTGCGCGACGATGTATCGAATCTCACCGCAATCATTGGCGTGGGCGTTGGATAATCTTTTAGACGGCGTGGTCGTCAATGAAATCAAAGTTGATGGAGAGACAAAAGAACAAGCAACAATCGCGCTTGAGCGAATGATTTCTCTAACCGAGAAAAATAATTAAAAGTTACACAAAATGGCAGAAATCGAAGATAAATTACCCGAAAACACAAAAGGCAGATACTATGTTGACCAGCAGTGCATTGATTGTGACGTTTGCCGCGACACTTCGCCGACAAACTTTACGCGCTATGATGAAAACGGTTATTCGTATGTTTATAAACAGCCTGAAACTCCCGAAGAAATAGAACTCTGCGAAGAAGCTCTGATGGCGTGTCCAGTCGAAGCGATTGGAGATGATGGCGAATAGCCATATCGCAGACTTACATCTTTTACCAATAAGTTGAAATTCTACTTAGGATTCAGATTAGGTTATTAATGAATAATTTACGGAATAAATGCAGACGGAATCGGAATGTCGCCGTTTGTTTCGAATGTAATATTTGCAGTTAGACTGAAAATAACCTAATACCAAGTTGCAGAAATATAATGAATTTATTTTTGCCGCCGATAAACGCAGATAAACGCTGATATTTCGATGATTTATCCGCGCCATCCGCGTAGATCTACGGCAAAAAGATTCTCCTCTTTTTCACGCAACTCGGTATTAAACCATAAAATAGTCAAGATTTTGCTTCTTAACTTTTTTAAAAATAACAAGCCAACCGTAAAATTATCTAAAATAAAGTTCCAATTCCACAACAATTTTTACAAATTGCCGATTTGTCTTTCCAAAAAGATATTTGTAGATATAGAATGTATTAAAAAGTTATCTAAAAAGTTCTGATTCAGCAGTTTAAATTCAAATCTTTGGAAAAGAGAAAATTATGCCAATCGGTTATTTCAGCTTAATTCTACACGCGCATCTGCCGTTTGTGCGTCATCCCGAATATCCCGAATTTTTGGAAGAAGATTGGCTGTTTGAAGCCATCACGGAAGTTTATCTGCCGCTCATTTTTATCTTTCAAAATCTGCACGAAGCGGGCGCAAAACCGCGTCTGGCGATGAATGTTTCGCCGCCGCTGTGCGAAATGTTGGCTGATAATCTTTTGCAGGAACGCTACACGGCGCATCTTGAAAATCTGCTTGCACTTGCGCGAAATGAAGCGGAAAGAGTTAGAACCGAATCGCCTGATTATTTAGACGCGGCGCAAATGTATGTCCAAAATTTAAGCGCGGCACTCGGTCTTTGGAACAATAAATACGGGCGAAATTTGATAAATGCTTTTCGTGAATTGCAGGACGAAGGCGTTTTGGAAATTATCACTTGCTGCGCGACGCACGGATTTTTGCCG
>JBBSAX010000049.1:0-25318 GCA_038251885.1 Pyrinomonadales bacterium
CGAATCTTTGCGGTTTGCCCAAACTCCAAGCACTTCTTCATCGCTGACACTCTCATTGGTCGGCATTTCAACATTCAAATCAGACGAAACTTTCGGCTGTTCATCCAAAATCGTCACCAAAGCCCGACGGTTTTCTTTCAAGCTAATCTCCGTCAACAATCTGATTTTTCCTTTTTTATCCGCAATCGCTTCTAAGGTTTGTATCATAGGGCAAATTTTAGCATAAAGAGAATTAAGTTTCACCAATTTTCTCAAAAGCAAAAACACGAGCGCGAACAAATTTCTGAAATAAAAAGGTGTGCCGAAAGAAGATATTGTGCTTGCTTTTTACTCGCCCGAAAAACGTAAATTGACCGAATTTGCCGTTGCTTAAAAGTCTGAAAAGAAAATTTAGCCTGCGAATCACGATAATAAATGCGAGTTTCAAACCTTACAAAGCGATAAAGTGTGTTTAGTTAAGCAAAATCAACCTCAAATTCATAGAAATTACCACCATCCCTGACTAACATTGAAATTGTGTCTATTCTTTGCAGTTTGACTGATTTTCATTAATATGTCCCATTCTTTGGTAATGTCATCTAGCAACTTTTTGTTAAATGCTTTGCTTTTCGTTAATTTCAAAAGTTTGACCTTAGTCTGACAAACTAAAAATGTCGGATACCAGTTCTTTTTTGTCTGTAATTTTTCAGTTTTTCCTGACTTTCTAAAAGTTGCTCTGTAGGCATCTACACCATTTGGAAAGTAGTTGCCATAGTTTTCTCGCCCAAGTCTGTTAATATCTGAAATTAGTTCTTGTCGAAAACTTTCAAGCCAACTTTTTCCAACGACATTTTTGAAATCATCCTCATCTAAAAAGACATTACCGAGTAAACCAACACGCCAAAATTCCTGATCAGTTTTTTTGTCATCAATTAAATTTATAATTACATTTTTAACCGAATCAGGACGTTTACTCCCTGTTACGAGTTCCAATGTTTTGAGGGCTAATAAGAAATTCATCCATTTAACCAAAGATTCATCTTTCAGTTTTCTATAAATCGTTTCAGTAAAAATATTGAGGTAAATAAACCAAACTAAATCCTTTAGTTCCACAAATAAATCTTTTGCAAATATTTTGCTACTAACAGTTTCAGCATCAGAAAGCCATTTTATAAAGGGAATAATGTTATACAATCTGATTCGGTCGTTATCGAGAATGCGTTTAAGACCTTCCTTTAATAAATTGACATCCTCAATTTTTATTTCGATTGCTTTTAGCTCCTTTCTCGCAGGTTTTATATTCGGCAACCCCAAAATAAATTGATTGATTAAAATCGTATTTAGATTCTTTAGGATGATTTTTCGTAAAGCACCATGCGTATCCTTTTCAATTTCCTTAATTAAAAATTCCTGCATTGAAGGATGATAAAAATCAACTTGTTCTACTTCTTCATTCTTTATTAACTTGATAATTGCCCCATCCAATTCATCAAATTCTGTAATAGTTGGTTTCAGAGTGTTTATATTCAAATCTTCACGAAGTTGAGCAAACTTTTTCTGCACATTTTGGTAATCGCTTTCCAATGCACAAAGAACAGATAAAACTGCGGCTTGGCTGTTTTTGTTCAAATTAAAGAAAATATTTCTCAAATAGTCGTCTGGCTTTTCTAAGTGGTCAAAAATTTGAGACGTAATAGAACCACTTGAAAATGAAGAGTAATTCTTAAAGAAAGCACGCACAGTTTCTGGCGAAAATTTCGGATGGTTGACTATATTATCTTCAAAATTGAGAATTTCCTGCTTACTTACTTCAGGCAAATTTGATAATTGAATGTATCTTTCTAAAATTGCTCCTTTTTCAGCATCGCTTAGTTTTTCGCTGGATATGGTAGTTTTTGGTAAAAAACTTTCGTCAAAATTTTTTGCGTAGTTTTTGAAAGCGTTGTAAATATTTTCTCGGCTAGAGAAAATAAACTTATGTGTGTCGTTAGATAAATTAAATATCGTTTCTAATTTACGATCCCAATCGTCTGCATCTGTATAAGATAATGAATGTGAACCAAACGCATCATCACAGATGAATATTTGATTTCTATCGGTATTGTAAAATTTTTCCACATCGTCAGGGTTGTCAATTTTTATGGCTTCGTAATCACCATTACCAACATAATACAGTGCCAGCATTTCAGCATTAAAAGTCTTTCCACTTTTGGGCGGACCCGACAAAATAATAATGTTATTTTTTTCAAGGCTTTCGATTGCTGTATCTGTTTGTTTGGTATGAACAAAAAAGCTTCTTCGTTCGCCGACTCCTTTGAACCAGCCCTTAGTCCGCGTATCTGTAATTTTCTGAAATGGATGTTTAAACAACCTCTCAAAATCTGGATGTGATAAGATATTTGGAAATTGCCAAATTAACTTCGGACTCTTATCAAGTATTGTTTCAAAATTCCTATATGAAAATATTCCAAAATCTGAACATGTTCCGGGATTAACCTTTATAAATGTGTCGAATATCTTTTGAAGGTCATCTAAAAGATCGCCAGTAATCGGAATATTTGTAACTAAAATATAATTATCAGATTTTTGGGCGTTCTTCAGATAAACTATTTCTAATTCTTTCTTCAAATCGCTTTTTAAACTACTTCGGGCGGAGGCTAATTCACCTGATTTATGTTTGCACTGAAAAATCCATTTTCCATTCAAATCGTCTCGAAATTCTTTTGAATTTCCGATATAAAGCATTTCACGCCCTTTGTCACTTCCACCATCAATAAACTGAATGTTTGGCGACACCGATTCGATTAAACATTTATAACTGATAATTTCAAATTGTTGCCAATAAAGTTTCGCAAGTTCGTATTTCATAAAAACTATATGATTGATTGGAAAATTTGCTTATTTCTTCAAATAGAACATTTCCTCAACCGGACGCAACGGACGATTGAGCCACAGCGGGCGGCGCAGATTATTTGGTCCCGGCGCGGGGCGGGTTAGTTTTAGCCATTCTTTGTAGATCGCATAGGATTTTTCCGTGTCAACGAAAACGTCGCCGTATTGGTCTTCGGCGTGAGCCTTTTCGATGGAAACTTTTTGATGCCAGCAGTGCATTCCTGAGATCGGGTCGGGATGGACGGGGAAGGTGATGTTTTGGTGAACGCCGCCGTCTGACCAGAAGATTCGGGCGGTGTCTGGATCGTCGGATTTGGACGGGCGGATTCCGTCAACGACGCGCATTTTCCATTTGCCTTTTTCGGTTTCGTTGATCGTTACCTGATTGACCGCCCAACGGTTGGCGGTTGCGTCCTGCGCTCTGCGCCATCTGCCGAGATGGTGCGAACACGCGACTACGCCGGGTTTCATTCCTTCCGTAACCCACGCTTTGTTGATGAAATAGCCGATGTCTGTGTTGATTCTGACGAGATCGCCGGATTTAATGTCCCAGCGTTTTCCGTCTTCGACCGACATCCAGAGCGGATTTCTATTGGAAATTTCGGCGAGCCATTTGGCATTTCCCGAACGCGAATGAATCAGCGTCGGCAGGCGAAATGTCGGAACGAGCGTAATTTCGTTTTTAGATTTGTCGTAAGTTTCAGGATGAACGTGGCTTTTGATGTAGGTTGGCGCGGCGTATTCTTCCCATTTCCAATCCTTCATCGTCGTTGAATAAAATTCCTGCTTTCGGGAAGGTGTCGGAAAACCCGTCCGCGCAATTCCTTCGATCATCACGCCGATATTTTTGCCGTTTTTGCGAACTTCGCCCGTTGTTTCGTCAATTTCCGCGTCTATCATTTCATCGTCGGAAAGTGCGTTCAAATGTTTGTTGTAAGACATTTGCTCGACCTCGAACGCGCCGTATTTTCGCATATATTCGAGCGGAGTTAAATTTTCTTCCGCCGCTTTTTCGGGCAAACCTTCGACATTATCAAAAATGTATTGGTAATATTCGTCAATCGTGATCTTTTCGCCCGGACGATACGGCGAGATGAAATGTTCGCGGATTCCCAAACTTCCGTCGGGATCAATGCGCCACGAAAGCTCGAACCAGAATTCGTCTTCTTCCCAGACTTCGCCCGGATTTGTTTCGTATGTATATTCAACTTCCTTGCCTTGTCTTCGCGCCGCTTCGCGCAGAATCGGTTGACGAAAAGCGATCCACAACCCTGAATGAGTTTCGTAGGAAACGAGATCGTGCCGCTCCGAAGCGTGTCCCATCGGCAGAACGTAATCGGCGAAATACGCGGTTTCATTCCACGTCGGCGTGAGCGCAATGTGCATCCCGATTTTCGTCTCGTCCGAAAGTGCTTCGATCCAAGTAAATCCGTCGGGATATGTCCAAACGGGATTGAAAACCCGCGTGAAATAAACGTCGAGTTTTCCGCGTCCTTCTTTAAGAAAATGCGGCAAAAGGAAACTCATTTCGTAATGCGCGAGCGGATATTCGTTCGGAAAATGCAGTTCGTTCCAAAATTTTTGCGCGGGCGGTTTGCTAAAACCTTTCGGTTTGAATTTGTTCCAAGCCGACGGCGAAGTTCCGCCGACCGTGCCGACACTTCCCGTCAAAACATTAAGGAAGTGCAGACAACGCGCAACTGCCCAACCGCCGAGATTTCCCGATCCCGCACTGCGCCAATTATGCGAAGCAAAACGAGTTCCGGCTTCGCCGATTTTCTGCGCGATTTCACGAATCATTTCCGCCTTCGCGCCTGATTCCTGCTCGGCGAATTCGGGCGTATATTCGGCGTAGAGTTTTTTGAGTTCGGCGATGAAATCTTCAAATTTCAGGTCAGAACCATCTGCGGTAGCGGATGGTTTTTGTTTATTATCAGCGTCGTCCGATTCCGACGTTAAACCGCCCGCTACCGCAGACGGTTCTGACATTTTTCTCAACTCCTTCAAACTTTCGCGCCAATTTACCCAATTTTGCATATATTCGGCGTTGTATAAATCCTTTTGCAACAGAATATTAGCAATCGCTAAAAGCACGGCGGCTTCGCTTCCGGGTTGCGTCGGCATCCAATAATCCGCCATCGAAGCCGTGTTTGAAAGTCGCGGATCCATTACCGCGAGTTTCGCGCCGTTCATCATTCCTTCGATAATTCGTTGCGCGTGCGGATTAAAGTAATGCCCCGATTCGAGATGCGCGGAAATTAAAAGTATAAATCGAGCATTAGCGTGATCGGGCGAAGGTCGGTCGTAATTCTGCCACATCGCATAACCGAAACGCGCTCCCGACGAACAAATATTCGTGTGCGAATTATGTCCGTCAACGCCCCAAGACTGCAAAATCCGGTCCATAAAACCTTCGTGTCCGGGTCGTCCGACGTGATAAACAACCTCGTTTCGGCGTTCTTCGATCAAAGCCTTGCGGATTCTTCCGGCGATGTCGTCTAAAACTTCATCCCACGAAACGCGTTCCCATTCGCCCGCACCGCGCGTTCCTTTGCGCTTCATCGGATACAAAATGCGGTCAACATCATTGATCTGATTGATCGTCGCCGGACCTTTCGCGCAATTCCGTCCGCGCGATCCCGGATGATATGGATTGCCTTCAAACTTGCGGACTTTGTTCGTGTCTTTTTCAATATAGCTTAATAAACCGCAACCTGATTCGCAGTTAAAACAAGTCGTCGGCACAATCGTATAATTCTTCTTCTCGCGCTTCTGTCCGCTCGTCGCCTCATATTCCGTCCAATCATCCCATTTCTCCGGCGGCGGATAATTCGACAATTCTCCCGGTTCGTTCATACGCGGAAGTTCTTCCGCACCAAACGTCGAATGCAGATTTTCGATCAAGCCGAGCTTTTCGGCGATTGTTTCGATGAATGACGGTTTGTGTTTCATAAGAATTTTTTTGCCCACGAATAGCACGAATCGGCACGAATAAGAAAATTTTTAAAGCGAATAAATCAGCAATAATATTGCAATTAAATTTGTACAATTGAACAAATTTAATTAATTGTCTTTTGAATTGATTTAAAATTATTCGTGTTCATTCGTGCTATTCGTGGGCAAATTTTATTTTATCCAACTTTCTATTTCTTCTTTAATACTAACGGTTTCAATTTTTCTATTTGCTATTCGTTTATAAATTAGCTTCGGATATTCTCCAAAATTAACAAGCAAGGCTAAATCAAATTTAGTCGCATTCAAATAATTCAAGGTCTGAGAAATATGCGCGTCAGTTAAACTTGAAACGGCTTTTATTTCAACAATTATTTGCCGAAACAAATAAAATCGGCTTTGAAAAATTGATCTAAAATTCTGTCTTTGTAATGAAGAAGAATTTCGGGTTGTGCAACGAAAGGAATTTTTTGCATTTCGAGTTCAATATCCAAACACTCTTGATAAACAGGTTCGGTAAAACCAAAGCCTTGTTGATTATAAACTTCATAACACGCGCCGATTATTTTGTAGCTTTCCTCTTTGTAGATTATTTCTTTCATATTTTTTGCCCACGAATTACACGAATTTACACGAATATTTTTTCAATTTTTATTAGTAAAATTTTTATAAAACTCTGATCTATAAATATATAATAATTATTATTGGTTTTTATTTTCTTTCTTCTATTCGTGTAAATTCGTGCTATTCGTGGGCAAAATTTCTTCAACTCAACTAAATCAACTGCGGAGCTTTCACCCAAATATATTGAGCGAACCTTGTTTGACCTCAGGTTAAATTAAATGATTTTCACTAAAACCTTCCTTTCTCTCGCGCCGTCGAATTCGCACAGGTAAATTCCTTGCCATCTGCCTAAAAGCAGTTTACCGTTTTCAAATGGAATGGTCACGCTTGAACCGACGAGCGAAGATTTAATATGCGCGTCGGCGTTGTGTTCAAAATGGCGAAAACCTTCATAATATTGCGGAATCATATTTTTTAGAAAAAGCAAAATATCGTGTTTTACGTCGGGGTCGGCATTTTCATTGATCGTCAAACCGCAAGTCGTGTGCTGTGTGAACAGAACGCAAATTCCTTCGCCGGATTCGGGAATGTGTTTCACAACCTCGCTTGTGATTTCAATTAATTCTTCGCGCTTTGTAGATGGGACTTTTATCATTTGCATAGTAAGAAATTTAACCACATAGATATATAGAAAACATAGTTGAAGAAAAGAAAAAGGACACGAAATTGAAACTTCGTGTCCTTTTTATCTTTGTGTTGCAAAAAATAATTTACAGTTTTTTTCCCGAATCAACTTTAATTGTTTGCTCCACTTGAGTTTTTGGTGTTAATTCAGCATGCGGTTTGTTAGCTGATTTAATTGCGATATGCGGCGCGATAATCAGAGCGACGATACTCATCAACTTGATTAAGATATTCATCGAAGGTCCCGAAGTGTCTTTGAACGGATCGCCAACAGTATCGCCTGTAACGCTGGCTTTGTGGGCTTCGCTGCCTTTGTATTGCATTACGCCGTTGATCAAAACGCCGGCTTCAAATGATTTTTTCGCGTTGTCCCACGCTCCGCCCGCGTTGTTTTGAAAAATTCCCATTAAGACACCGCAAACTGTTACACCTGCTAATAAACCGCCGAGAACTTCCGGTCCGAAAGCAAATCCGACGATAACCGGAGTAATTAAAGCAATCGCGCCCGGAAGCATCATTTCTCGAAGCGATGCTTGAGTCGAAATAGCGACACATTTATCATATTCGGGCTTGGCTTTATACTCCATAATGCCCGGAATTTCTTTGAACTGCCGCCGGACTTCCTGCACCATCGCCATTGCCGCTCTGCCGACTGCCGCGATACAAAGCGAAGAAAAGATAAAAGGAATCATCCCGCCGACAAATAATGCGGCAAGAACAGGTGCTTTATAAATATCAATCGAGCTGATACCGGCAAGACCGACAAAGGCGGCAAATAATGCCAGAGCGGTCAGCGCGGCGGAAGCAATGGCAAAACCTTTGCCGGTTGCGGCGGTCGTGTTTCCGACGGCATCTAAAATGTCCGTTCTGCCTCTGACTTCTTTCGGAAGTCGGCTCATCTCGGCAATTCCTCCGGCGTTATCGGCAATCGGTCCGAAAGCGTCAATCGCCAGCTGCATCGCGGTTGTTGCCATCATTCCCGCCGCCGCAATTGCAACGCCGTATAACCCGGCGAAATAGTGCGATAAATAAATACCTGATGCCAGAATAAGTGTCGGCACGAGTGTTGATTCCATACCGACGGAAAGACCTCCGATGATATTGGTCGCCGCTCCTGTATCGGATTGTTGGACAATCGAACGGACAGGACGTTTGCCCATCGAGGTATAAAATTCAGTAACAATGCTCATCAGCGCACCGACAATTGAGCCGACCAGAATTGCCAGAAATACGCCCGTATTCGTGAATGCCGTACCTCGCAAAGTCATTTTTTCGGGAAGCATCCACATTACGACAAAATAACAGGCAATTGTCGTAATAATAACTGAAGTCCAGTTGCCGATATTCAGTGCTTTTTGAACATTACCTTTGTCATCGGAAATTCTAACCAGTGAAAAGCCGATGATCGAAAATATAATTCCGAGTCCGGCGATCAGCATCGGCAGAAGCATCGGAGAAAGTCCGCCGAAATTATCGGCAGCACCAACAAAAGTTGTTTCTCTGCCCAAAACCATCGTTGCAAGAATTGTCGCCACATACGAACCGAACAAATCCGCGCCCATTCCCGCGACATCGCCGACGTTATCGCCGACATTATCCGCAATAGTTGCCGGATTTCTGACATCATCTTCAGGAATTCCGGCTTCGACTTTACCGACCAAATCCGCGCCGACATCCGCCGCTTTGGTATAAATTCCGCCGCCGACTCTGGCAAAAAGAGCAATTGATTCCGCGCCCAGCGAAAATCCGGCAAGAACCTCAATGGCTTTTTCCATGGCGACACCATTAACCGAACCGCCCGTGCTGACAACATAAAGATTGTAAAAAACGATAAACAAAGAACCCAAACCTAAAACTGCGAGTCCCGCAACTCCGAGTCCCATCACGGTTCCGCCGGTAAAAGCAACTTTTAAAGCTCCTTTTAAACTGGTCCGCGCCGCTTGTGTCGTTCTCACATTCGCTTTGGTTGCGATATTCATTCCGATGTAACCGGCAGTTGCGCTCAAGACCGCACCGAGAAGAAATGAAAGCGCAATAACCGGAGAAGACGTTTCGATCAGCGTTCCCGACCAAGCCAAAATAGCCGCCGCAACAACTGCGAAAACAGCTAAAACCTTCCATTCGGCTTTTAAAAATGCCATCGCGCCATCGGCAATATAGCCTGCGAGTTCAACCATATTGTCTTCGCCGGTCGCTTGCTTGCTCACCCACGATGATTGAATTGCCATCACAACTAATCCAAGAATCCCTAACGCCGGGATAAGATAAAGAATTGTAGATTCCATTAAAAAACCACCTATTTTTTATAAATAAATTACTGTGTTAAAACTATCGAACCCATATCGCATTTCAAACCGCTTCGTATCAAAACAATTGCGACAACAATTGCCGCAACACTATTTACAAGAACCGATACAAGTTCTAATTGTTAAAATCTTCTCTGTTAAATTATTAGATAATGAAGTTAATCAAAAGTAGCTATTATCTATGTTTTACATCAAACATTCAAATCAAACACTTTGGTTATTAAAAAATTAACGGAAAATTATTTCGTTTACTCATTTTTTGTGTGATATATTCTTAAAAATAAAGGCTAAATTATCGAAAAAAAGACTTACATCAATTTTTAGAAATCATTTTCAAAGGAGATTAAACAATGCGAAACTTTTTCACTTTCTCGAACCTGAAACTTACGTTTATTTTCATTATCATTTTTTCGTTTTCACAAATAACCGCAAACGCCGGTGCAGTTTATGACAAAACTTTCGGCACAAACGGCAGCGTTTCAACCAATATCGGCACTTCGGCGCAGGCAACTTCGGTTGTAATTCAACCGGACGGCAAAATTCTCACTGTCGGAACTGTCGGCACGGGTGATTCACAAGATACGGTTTTGGTTCGTTATAATCCGAACGGAAGTCTTGACGCGAGTTTCGGCAATAATGGAATTGTTATTCAGGCGTTATCGCCCGTGAATGAAAAAGCAAATGACTTGGGTTTGCAAAGCGATGGAAAAATAATCGTCGCGGGAAATATTTTTTCAGTCGCAACGCAAACAACAGATTTTTCGGTCGCGCGTTTTAATCAAAACGGCAGTTTGGATACGACTTTCGGGACGAACGGAATCGCTACATTCGATCAATCCGGCAATGATAATTTTAACGCCGTTGCCGTTCAGTCTGACAATAAAATCGTCGCCGTCGGTTCGACATTTCCGTCTGCCAATCAGGATTTTGCGGCAGTTCGATTTACTGAAAACGGAACACTTGATTCAACATTTGCGAATAACGGCGTGTTTATATATGAAGCCAGTCCCTTTGACACCAATCAAAGCTATAAAGCAGTTAAAATAATGGCGGACGGACACATTGTTTTAGCTGGTTCGGGAGGAACCACTATTGCTTTAGAATTTTTAGCGATGTTGGGATCAAACGGAATATTGGACAGCAATTTTGGCAGTGGCGGAATAAAATTCATCAGCGCATCTGACACCAGTTTGAAGATGGATTTAGAAGTTTTACCGGATGGAAAATTCATGGTTCTCAATAGGTTTAAGATTCATAAACTTTTGAGCAATGGAGATCCTGACCCTGATTTTACAAATCTTGGTTTACCCGGAGTAACCTCAGCTTTTGGAACTAATCTGGCGGTGCGCTCAGATGGTAGATTTATTGTTTTGAATCAATCAAACTATACGACAATGTTCAATAATAAAGGCGGTTTTATTGAGCCGGTAAGAAATTTAAGAGGCAGCGATATTGCTATTCAAAATGATGATAAATTTGTAATTTTGAGTTCATCTGGAAGCCAATTTACTGTCTCGCGTTTCAATACGATTACTTCGCCCGGAACGCGAATCGCAGATTTTGATTATGATGGTAAGACGGATTTTATTGTTAAACGTGCCGGAGAAGAAAGAGCAGATGTATTAAAAAGTTCACAAGGTGCGACCGCTTACACGGTAAATGGAAGAATTATTCCTGAAGATTTTGAGACTTCCTTAAATTCGTCTTCATTTAGAATAACTTCATGGTATTTAGATCAAGATTCCCTCGGATATTTCAGAAGAGCAACAGATTTCGGACAAAATGTATCGCAAGTTCAATGGGGAACGGCAGGCGATATTCCCGTTGGCGGTGATTACGACGGGAAAATAAGAGATTTTGTTTTTCCGAATAAACCTTCCGAATATGCGATTTTCCGTCCGTCTGACGGAAACTGGTGGGTTTTTAATTCCTCAACAAATACATATTTCGTAACAAAATGGGGGATAAACGGCGATAAACCCGTTCCCGCCGATTACGATTATGACGGAATTACAGATCACGCCGTTTATCGTCCTTCGACCGGAACTTGGTGGATTTTGCGAAGTTCTGACCGCTCATACATGGAAGTTAAATTCGGCATCGCGTCGGACATTCCTTTGACCGGAGATTTTGACGGCGACGGAAAAGCGGATTTTACGGTTTATCGTCCATCGGAAGGAAATTGGTATCAGCTTTTAACAACGGAAGGTTTTAGAGTTACCAGATTCGGACTCGAAACCGATTATCCCGTTCCCGGAGATTACGACGGCGACGGCAGACACGACGTAGCGGTTTTTCGTGAAGGGATTTGGTATATTCTGCAAAGCACGGACGGTCTGAAAATAGTAAATTGGGGAAATCCCGGCGATGTTCCGATTGCGGTTCGTTACGACCAATAAATAGTTTTTCAGGTTTAAAAACTGATGTTACATAGCTTTTAAAATCTTTTGGTTTTGATTGAGCAAATAACTCTAAAAATAAAAAAAGATTTTGCCGGGAGCGCACGCATCCTTGCGTGCTGAGTGCGATAGCACGAATATAACCTTTGAATTAAAAAAAGTTTTGAGAAAGCACAAATGTTTTCACGCCGTTTTTTAAACGACGTGGCACGCAGGGATGTGTGCGCTCCCAGCGAATCAATTAATTGATTATTTGACATTCCGATAAAACAATGAAAAGAAGCGTGAAAAATCGAATAAAATTTTTCAACGCTTCTTTCTATTTTTGACATTCCTATTTAAGTAAAAGATTATAAAGAGGTCTATTCAAAAAAGCTGCAATTTTTTATAATAATATCTAAATTCAGATTATGAGTCTTGCCATTAAAAGTTTGAAACACTTTGAAATCGTCAAACTTCTCGGCGTTGGCGGTATGGGCGAAGTCTATCTGGCGGAAGATACGCGGCTCGGTCGCAAGGTGGCGATCAAATTTCTGGCGGAAAAATACAGCTCAAGCACAAATCGGCTGAATCGTTTCGTGCAGGAAGCAAAATCCGCTTCGGCACTCAATCATCCGAATATTATTACGATTTACGAGATCGGCGAATTTGAAAACAAACATTTTATCGCCACCGAATTTATCGAAGGCGAAACTCTGCATCGGCGTTTGAAAGGCAAACCCTTGGAAATTCGTTTCGCGCTCGAAATTGCCATTCAAATAGCTTCCGCACTCGAAGCGGCGCACGATGCGGGAATTGTTCACCGTGATATAAAACCGGAAAATGTGATGATCCGTCCCGACGGTTTTGTGAAAATTCTTGATTTCGGAATTGCTAAACTTACCGAAAAACAAACCTTAAACAGCGAATCCGGCAAACAGGAAAATCTGCTTGTAAAAACTTTTCCCGGAATGATTATGGGAACGCCGCAATATATGTCGCCCGAACAAGCACGCGGTTTGGCAGTTGACGAACGCACGGATATTTGGAGTTTGGGCATCGTTTTATTCCAAATGCTGACCGGATTCGTGCCTTTTCAGGGCGACACCATCACCGATGTGATCGTGGCGATTTTGGAAAGAGAAGTTCCGCCGCTCGAACATTTTTTGTCTGATTTTCCACTGGAACTCGAACAATTTATTAAAAAATCCCTGAAAAAAAATCTCTCGGAACGCTATCAGACGATCAAAGATTTCGCGCTCGATTTGAAGAATCTCAAACGTCGGATAGATTTTGAGATCGAACTTGAGCGCAGCAATTCGCTTGATTCGGCAAAAACTATCGAAATGCAGATTCCGTCGCATTTTTCTTCCTTAAATCTGTCGCTCAGCGGCGGACTTAACAAAGACAAACTGCTTTTGACCGAATTTACGAATTTAACGGGCGATCCGGTTTTTGACGGAACGCTCAAAACCGCTTTAGCAGTTTCTTTGGAACAATCGCCTTTTCTAGATATTTTTCCCGACACGCAAGTCAGAAATGTCTTGCGTTTGATGGAACGCTTGCCCGATGAAACCGTTACGCCCGAACTCGGACGCGAAATCTGTCTGCGAAAAGGTTTGAAGGCTTATATTACGGGAACGATTTCGAGTTTCGGCTCGCTTTACGTTTTAACTCTCGAAGCGATCAATGCCAAAACCGGCGAATCAATCAGCCGCCGATTAGATCAAGCCGATTCAAAAGAACAGGTTTTGAAAGTTTTGGGAAATGCCGCGACGAGTTTGCGCGAAAAATTGGGCGAAAGTCTGAGTTCCATCGAACAATTCGACGCGCAGTTTGAATATACGACCGCTTCGCTCGAAGCCTTAAAAATTTATTCGCTCGGAGTCGAACAGCAGCGCAGCGGAAAATGGTTTGAAGCAATTTCGTTTTACAAACGCGCCATCGAACTCGATCCGAATTTTTCGTCCGCCTACGTCGGTGCGTCTTCGAGTTATTCAAACACGAATCAGCCGAAACTCGCGGCGGAATACGCGGCAAAAGCGTTTGAACTGAAAGACCGTGTGAGCGAACTCGAAAAACTGCGAATCTCGCATTTTTATTACGCTTACGTTACCGGCGAATTAGACCAAAGAATCGAAACGCTCGAAATAATGCGGCGCATTTATCCGCGTGTAAAAACGGCTCTGAACAATCTTTCCGATTGCTATATGCAGCTCGGTCATTTTGAAAAAGCGATCAATGCGATTCGCCTCAGTTTAAAGGAAAATCCGAATTCCGCCGTCAGTTACGATAATCTGGCGATGTCGCTTCTTCATACAAACGATTTTAAAGAATCGAAAAAAGTTTGCGAAGAAGCGATAGAAACAGGGCTTGAAAATATTTATTTTCACAATTGTCTTTATCTGATCGCCTTCATCGAACAAGACGAAACGGCGATGAAGCAGCATCTGAACTGGATGAAAGGTCAGCCGGATGAATATATGGCGTTTGATTTACAGGCAAAAACGGCGGCGTTTCGCGGACAAAAACACAAAGCGCAGGAATTTTCACGCCGTGCCGTTGATCTGGCAAACATCAATAAAGTAAAAGGCGTTGCCGGAATTTACGCCGTCGAACAAGCCTTGCGCCTTGCTTTTTGTTGTCTGGAGGAAAGCGAAAAATTCAATTCGGAACTAAAAAAAATGACCGATCAAGCGTTAAACTTAGAGAAAAATCCGCTTATCCTTCCGCGCGTGATTTTGGCGTTAGTTTTGGGCGGTTTAACGGAAGAAGCCGAAAAACTTCTGGAAGAAATGACTGCCGAATATCCGAAAAGTACTCTAGTCAATCAACTCTGGATACCGACAATCAAAGCCGCATTTGCCTTCAACAAAGGCAACGCAAAAGAAGCTATTGAAAATTTGGAAATCCTCACGCGCTTTGAACCTACCGCCGAATTTTATCCGCAATACATTCGCGGGGTTGCTTTTCAGAAACTCGGAAAACGCACTCAAGCCGCCAAAGAATTTGAAAAAATACTCAATAATCGCGGCGAATCGCCTTTGTCCGTCCTTTATCCGCTGGCGCAATTAGGATTGGCAAGATCGAAACAAAGCAAGGAAGATTACGAAAAATTCTTTGAAATGTGGAAAAATGCCGACGAAGATTTGCCGATTTTAGTTCAAGCTAAAAAAGAATTTGCGGAAATTTAATTTCAAAAAGAAAAGAGGAAGTGTTTATAAACACTTCCTCTGATTGTTTTGGCAGATTCAGGATTTTATTCGATATTCTTATCGCCTTTTATTAAAACAACCGCCACGGATTCGTCCGGTTTCCCGAGTTTTTTAGCAATTAGTTTTTTAGCCTTTGATTTTGGCGCGAAAAAGCCGAAATCGGTTGAAATCATTTGCGTTAAAACATATTGATTATCATAACGGTCAAACATCAGAACCGTTTTGTTCATTTGCGATCTGCTGCCGTTTCTCAAAACAGTCGTTTGTCCTAAGTCATAAGTTTTTGCATTTCTAACCGTTAGAATGCTGCCCTGCTCAAACGGCTCTTTTATGCTAATTTTGTAATCACCGGCTTGGAAAGCCTTCTTACCAATTTTGAAATCAAACGGAATATGCGCCTTGTAGCTTCTGCTTGACTGCGCCTGAACAGAACCGACCGATAAAATAATTGCCAAAACAAATAACGAACTGATTTTTATTATTAAGTTTTTCATTTGAACCTCCATTCTTTCTGTATGAATTTTTTGTCGAAGATCATTTTTGCCTTCATCTATTAACGCGACATTTTTTGCAAAACCGTCCAAAAAAATTCTCATTTCGACAAATTAAATTTATTGACTTGGTATATTAGTAAGAGTATTCTCACAGGTAAATAGCAGTTTTACTTTCGGAAAAAGTGAGATGTTGAAATGAATCAAACTCATAAAATTACCTTGATGCTTCATGAATGGAGCGATGGAAACCGCGAGGCGTTGGAAAACTTGATGCCGCTCGTCTATGCGGAACTCCACAAACAAGCCGCTCGATACCTGCGCCGCGAACGCCAGAACCACACTCTGCAAACGACCGCCTTAATTCACGAAACCTACATTAAATTAATTGACCAACGCGAAGTTGATTGGAAAAACCGCGCTCATTTTTTTGCCATTGCCGCAAATTTGATGCGGCGGATTTTAGTTGACTACGCCCGCACAAAACATCGGGAAAAACGCGGCGGCGATGCTTTGACATTGCCTTTAGAAGAAGCCGCGCTGGTCATCAACGACGAAAAAGACATTGATCTGATCGCCCTCGACGAAGCGTTAAATCATCTGGCGGAAATAGACGAACAGCAATCCCGCATTGTCGAACTTAGATATTTCAGCGGCTTGACTCTGGAAGAAACTGCCGAAGCCTTGAACATTTCCCGCTCGACCGTCGCCGAAGATTGGGCAATGGCAAAGGCTTGGTTGCGTCGTGAATTAACAAGATAGTTTTGAACGGTTTTTCGATAAATGTCGCGTTAATAGTTGGTGACTTTATCTGCATTGGCGGCAACAAAATTTATGGGACAGGAAAACTGGCGACAGGTAAAAGAGATTTTTGGCGACGCTTTGCAGCAAACGCCCGAAGAACGTCCAAACTTTCTTGACCGCGTTTGCCGTGATGATAAAAAACTTCGTAGTGAAGTTGAATCGCTTTTGGCTTCGTTCGATGATGCGACGAGTTTTATGGAACAACCCGCCGCAGAGAAAGTTGCCAGCCTGATTATTGAATCGAAACATCTCGAAATGGGAAAACGCTTCGGTCATTACGAGATAATCAAACAAATCGGTGAGGGCGGAATGGGCGAAGTTTATCTTGCCAAAGACAACAAACTCGACCGAAAAGTTGCCGTCAAAATCCTCAACGAAAAATTTGCCAATCACGAATCGAATCTCAACAGATTTATTCTAGAAGCAAAAGCCGCGTCTGCCTTAAATCATCCAAATATACTGGTCATCCACGAAATCGGCGAAACTGACGATATACATTATATCATCAGCGAGTTTATCGAAGGCGAAACCTTGCGTGAGCGTTTAGGAAAATCGGTAATGAATTTGGGCGAAGTTTTGGATATTTCTATTCAAATCGCCAATGCACTGACAGCCGCACATTTGGCACACATTGTTCACCGCGACATCAAACCGGAAAACATTATCATTCGTCCCGACGGGTTTGTAAAAGTTCTCGATTTCGGTCTGGCAAAACTCATTGGGCAGAAAAACAGATCGCTGATCGGTCTGGATGAATCAACCCTCAAACAAAACGACACAGCGAAAGGCGTTATTATGGGAACGATCAATTATATGTCACCCGAACAGGCAAAAGGCGAACAGGTTGACGAGCGGACGGATATTTTCAGTTTTGGCGTTCTTGTTTACGAAATGAATACCGGACAAACACCGTTTGCGAGCGATTCGATTTCGGAAACTTTCGCCAATTTGATAAATAAAGAGCCGCTTCCGCTTGCACGTTTTGCCGCAAATGTTCCGAATGAATTGCAACACATCGTTGCCAAAATGCTCCGTAAAAATAAAGACGAGCGGTATCAAACTATAAAAGGTTTGTTAGCGGATTTGCGGGAATTGAAAGAAAATTTAAGTTTTGAGGAAAAATTGGAACGCTCTGCTCCGCCCAACAATGAGAATGCTACTGCGATTCTGCAAGCAACGACGGGCGATGTGAACAAACGAACTGCTGAAACACAGCACAGTTTTTTACAACCAATCGCCCGCAAACCTTTTGCCGCTTTTTTATTTGCCGCGTTTTTCGTTGCCGTCGTCGGATTTGGTTATTATTTTTTCGTAGCAAATAACAACGTAACTGATTCTGATGCTAATCCCCTAAAATCAATTGCCGTTTTGCCGTTTGTCAATGAAAGCGGCGATGCAAATTTTGATTATCTGTCCGATGGATTGAGCGAGAGCGTGATTGACCGGCTTTCGCAACTGCCGCAACTGAAAGTCATCGCCCGCAGTTCGAGTTTCAAATACCGGGGAGAAAATATAGACATTCAAGACGCAGCGAATAAACTCGGCGTGCAGGTGATTGTTACCGGAAGAATTATTCAGCGCGGCGATAATTTATCAATCAGAGTCGAGATGGTTGATGCGCGTGATAATCGTCAAGTATGGAGTGAGCAATACAATCGAAAGACGACGGACGCATTCGCCGTGCAGCAGGAAGTCGCGCAGACGGTTTCTGAACAATTGCGATTGAAATTGTCGGGCGCGCAGGAGCAGAAACTTGCCAAACGAGATATGGTGAACCCGCAGGCATACGACTTACTTCTCAAAGGACGCTTTATTAGTGGAAAGGGCGGAACAGATAATAAAAAGAAAGCCATCGAATATTACCGTCAGGCAGTAGCCATTGACCCAAACTATGCGCTCGCTAATGTCTATCTCGCCGGAAGTTACAGGGCTCTTGTTGGTCACAGCGTCCTCAATCCGAAAGAGTTCAACCCCAAAGCAAAAGCGGCGGTGCAAAAAGCATTGGAATTAGACCCGAATTTACCGGAAGCGC
Organism: Pyrinomonadales bacterium; assembly: GCA_038251885.1. Taxonomy (GTDB): domain Bacteria; phylum Acidobacteriota; class Blastocatellia; order Pyrinomonadales; family Pyrinomonadaceae; genus JAHCHG01. The sequence continues at coordinate 18,298 of JBBSAX010000049.1, forward strand.
ATTTGATGATTGGACATCAGTATCAGGATGATTGGAATTGGGCGGCGGCTGAAACAGAATACAAACGCGCTATCGAATTAAACCCGAACTTAGTTGCGGCTCGTAACAATTACTCGTTCTATCTCAGTATTATGGGGCGACACGACGAAGCTATCGCTGAAGCCGGACGCACTAAAGAACTTGACCCGCTGACACTTGGCAATCGCGTTGCATTCGGCTTGGCATTGGATCGAGCGCGGCGATACGATGAGGCAATTGCAGAGTTTAAGAAAATACTCGAAGTGGACAAGAACTATTACGGAGCTATCTACTGGCTTAGCTATGCGTATTTGGATAAAGGAATGTATCGGGAAGCGATTGATTCTTTTCAGGAAGCAATCCGTCTCGGCGGCGACAATCCAAGCAACCAAATTTATCTCGGCGCGTCATACGCCAAAGCGGGCGAACGGGAAAAAGCGCAAGCGATTCTCAAACAGTTGGAAACGAGTAATGAATACGTTTCGCCCGGCGAATTGCCGGTTCTCTACGTCGCCCTGGGCGATCACGAGAAGGCGTGCGCCTCGTTTGAAAAAGCCTACGCCGCGCACGATTTACAATTACAATTCTTGAAAGTTGACCCGTCTTTCGACCCTCTGCGCGACGACCCGCGCTTTCAGGATTTGATAAAACGCGTCGGTTTGCCGTAATGAAAAAATGGGATTAAAGATATAAACCCGAAGCAATGACAAAAAATCAAAAAAAATTGAAAAAGTAGAAGCAAAATATAAAATTAAAAATCTTTCTTGAGAAGGGCAAAAGAAATCTCCATAATTTTCGCTATGCTTCTACTTTTAAGGGAAATTTGATGAGAATAGCTTTTATTTCTGTGTCTTTTTCTTCACATAAATCGAATCCCAAACTGTTACCCAGGTTTTTCCGCCATCTGTAGATTGCTGCCAGCTTTGACGAACAGTTTTGTCGGGCAGATCGTGAAAATCAAGAATGTGCAGAGTTTTCGCACCGTTTGCGCCTAATGTTTCGCCTTTTAAACTCATTATTTTGTCTTTGAATTCGCCTTCGAACTCAAGAACGCTTCCGGTGCTGTCAACATAAAATTGCTTCCACTTTTTGGTCGAAGAATTATATATATTAAGACTTTTTCCTAAACCGCCGCCGGTGTTCTTCCAGTTTTCGACCAATGTGCAGCCTTTCATTTCGAGTTCGACAAGATTTTCGCCGACCTTGCTTCCATTAACGAAAACGTCCCAATCGCCGATCCAAAAATCGAACTGTCTGGATTCTTCGGAATACATACAAGGGGTTATTTTGCGCTCGACCAGTTCGAGCATTTTCTTAAAACGCGCGTCGTTTTTGATATTTTCAAAATCTGCGTCCGCGCCGATATTTGAGCCGAAAGCCGCGCCGTTATTTAAGGCTTTTTCGAGCCATTCAAACGCTTCGTCTTTTTTATTAAGCCGCGCAAATCCGGCGGCGACATTATACATTCCGGCGGGAACTTGGGCGATTTCCACATTTTTCTTAAATGCTTCAATTGCGCTTTCCCATTTTTCCTGAGAATGTCTGGCAAGTCCCAGATTGAACCACGCACGGGCATTTTCAGGTTCTTTTTTGACAATTTCGGCGAAAGATTTTTCCGCTTCCTGCCATTTCTTTTGTTTGATTAATTCGTTTGCCGCCTGCCTTTCAGGAGAAATCTGTTGCTGCTGCGAAAAAACGATTTGGGCAGATAAACACAATAAAGTAACAAGCGTGATGACCGAAAAATGCCGTGATTTCATATTCTTATTCTCCTGATTTTTTATTTTCAGTTACAGATACGGCGATTCGGATTGTAAAGTTTTTCTATTTTGCTTTTATGGGGATGTTTATTTTGCAGCGGTTCTGGAGTTTTCCTGCATTAGTTCAATAAATCTCTCGAAAAGATACTCCGAATCGTGCGGTCCGGGCGCAGATTCGGGGTGATATTGAACAGAGAAAATCGGCAGAGTTTTATGCCGCAAACCGGCAACGGTTTGATCGTTTAAGTTGATGTGAGTAATTTCGATATTGTCGGGCAAATCTTCATTTGATACAGCAAAACCGTGATTGTGCGAAGCAATTTCGATCTTTCCGGTCGTCAAATCCTTGATCGGCTGATTGCCGCCGCGATGTCCGAATTTTAATTTGTATGTTTTTCCGCCGAAGGTTTGTCCTAAAATCTGATGTCCGAGACAGATGCCGAACATCGGCACGTTTGATTCAGTCAATTTTTTGATTTGTTCGACCGTTTTTTTCATTGCCGAAGGATCACCCGGTCCGTTTGAGAGAAAAATTCCGTTAGGTTTTAGTGCGAGAGCTTCTTCCGCCGAAGTTTCTGCCGGAACGACCGTGATTTTACAGCCCAGTTTTGAAAACTCGCGCAGTGAGTTTGTCTTTACGCCGAAATCAAAGGCGACGACGTGAAATTTTTCTTCGCCGTTCGATTCATATTCAAAAGATTCTTCAATCGTTACCGAACTCGCAAGCTCGCGGTTTTTCATTTCGGGCGAATTTAGAACTTTTTCAAGCAGACTTTTTTCGTCCAGATCAATCGAAGAAATCGCGGCTCGCATCGCACCTTTATCTCGAATGTGCCGAACCAAAGCGCGGGTGTCAAGATGTTCGATGCCGACGATCTTGTGGCGTTTTAAGTATGAATCCAAACTTTCGGTCGAACGCCAGTTTGATGAAATTTTGCTTGATTCCCGAACCACAAAACCTTCAACCCACGGGCGGCGCGATTCGGTATCTTCTTCGTTCACGCCGTAATTTCCGATCAGCGGATATGTCATACAAACAATTTGTCCGGCGTAACTCGGATCCGTCAAGATTTCCTGATAACCCGTCATTGACGTATTAAAAACCATTTCGCCAAATGTTTCGCCCTCCGCGCCGAATGATTCGCCGCGAAATATGCGCCCGTCTTCAAGAACTAAAATCGCTTTTTTTGAAAGAATCATCTTCTTAATTGTGAATTGTGAATGATTAATTATAAATTGCAAAAATCAAGAAATTCACCATTCACAATTTATAATTCACAATTATCTTCACTCTTCGATTTCGGTGTTAGCATTGTCTGTTTTCGGGTCTTCAATATTATATGCTCCGTGTTCGATAACGCCGATGTTCGAGGGCTGCCAGTAGCGGAAAAATGCTTTGCCGTAGATATATTTTTCGGGAACTAAACCCCAATAGCGCGAATCGGAAGAATTATCACGATTGTCGCCCATCACGAAATAATAATGTTCATCAACTCTTTTCGGTGAAAAAGTCGGCAAACTTTGATTGTGCGAAGCCTCTAAATACGGTTCTTGCAACTGCGTTCCATTGACATAAACCACACCGTTTCTGACTTCGACAGTTTCACCCGGCAAACCGATAATTCTTTTAACATAGCTTTTATCCGGGTCTCTCGGATACCAGAAAACCACAACATCGCCGCGTGAAAGATGTCCCCAACTGACGCTTTGAAATTTGTAATAAACGAGTTTATTAACGAGCAGACGTTCGCCGTCGTGAAGTTGCGGGAGCATCGAAGTTCCTTCGACGACGACTGGTTGTGCGATAAAAACTCCGAGCAGAATGAAAACGGCGATGATTAAAATAATATCGCGCAAAAGTTTAATACTTTCCGTCCAGATATTTTTCCCCGACACCTTGCCGACGCGATACACTTCAATATCGCGGTCGTCATTTATTGAAATATTGCCAAAATCAAATTGATTTTTTTTCTGAAAATCGAACATAATCAACATTTTTGATGTGCTTTTTGAGGTTTTGAGTTGGAGCAATTTCCAATTCAAACTACAAAATTATATATAATAGAGTTTGTTGTCAAAAACTTAAAGGGAGTTTACCTAAATTGAACGAAAATATCAGGGAATTATTTCCGATAACGCAAAAATATACATATTTAAATAGTGCGGCAATCGCACCTCTGCCGACGATTTCGGTCGAAGCGGTTGCCTCGCAACTTCTCGATGTGAGCGAAAATGCTTCGGTCAGCTTTCCGAAATGGGTTGATACGAAAAACCGCGCTCGCGGAATCATTGCGAAAATGCTTAATGTCAAATCAGAAGAAATTGCGTTTATGCGAAATACTTCCGACGGTTTTGCAACCGTTGCCAATGGTTTAAAGTGGGAAAAAGGCGACAACATCGTCAGTTTTCAAAAGGAATTTCCGGCAAATTTTTACGCCTGGCGCGAAGTCCGCGACAAATACGGTGTGGAACTCCGGCTTTGTCCCGAACGCGACGGGCGTATTGATCTGGAGGAATTTATTCGCCTTATTGATAAAAACACAAAACTCGTTTCGATTAGCGCGGTGCAATACGGTTCAGGTTTTCGCGCCGATTTGGAAAGAATCGGCAGAGCTGCAAGATGGGTTGATGCGCTTTTTGCCGTTGATATTATTCAAGCATTCGGCGTTACGCCGTTCGATCTACCGTCACAATTAGTTGATATTGCGTGCGGTGCAAGCCACAAATGGCTGTGTTCGCCGGAAGGCTGTGGAATTCTTTATCTTTCCGAACGCGCCCGCGAACGTGTCGAACCAACGCTTGTCGGTTGGATCAGCGTTGAAAAACCTTGGGATTTTGAAGATTTGGAACAAGATTACAAACCGAATGCTTTGGCTTGGGAAACAGGAACGGGACCTTCTTCGCTCTTTTATGGTTTGGAGCAAAGCACGAAATTGCTTCACGAAACAGGCGCGGCGAAAATTCAAGAATATCTGGAAGAATTGACTGATTATTTATGCGAGATTATTTCGGGTTTGTATTACGAAATCGTCAGTTCGCGCGAAACAGGCGAAAAATCGCAGATTGTTTGCATCAAAAATCGTTCGGGATTAACTCCGAATCAAATTGCCGAACATTTGGAAAGTCACAGCATTATCGTTTCACCACGAAACGACCGCATTCGTATTGCGCCGCATATTTTTAATACTTTCGGCGATATAGAAAAATTAGTTGAAAGTCTTCCGTAAATAACTTGAGATAAAATTTTAGCCGCGAAAAACCACAAAATTCACAGAAATTATTAACAAAATTTTTTGCGGTTTTTGTGCTTTTTTGTGGCTAATTTATCTTAAAAAATTATTTTTCCAGTAATCTATTGGGTAGGATTTCAGGTGTAAATCCGTCCAGATTCAGTCGCGTCATTCCGCCTGCGTCTGTGAAAGTTTCCATTCGTGCGCGTTTCTGGTTGCGGATAAAAAATACCACAAAACCGACCACGATTCCCGCAAAAAAGGCAAATCCGAGTCCGCTCGCAATCGCCAAAGAGGTATTCATAAAAAGATCGGAAGTTTGCAGTACAAAATTGCGTTCGGCACGTTTCAGCGCAAACGGATCTTCGCCCAACCAGCGAACTTCTTTTTCATATTTTACTTGTTCGAGCAAAGCATTTGCCGCCGCTTCATCATTTCCGTCAAAGACAAAAGTATTGTAATTTCCGATACGGCGATAATAAACCGTCTGATTCTGCGGGTTTTCAGCCAGTTTTTGTCTGATTTTGTTATCGGCATCAACCGACATCTGCGGTGTCGTATATTCGACAATTAGCAGTTTTCCCTGCGGATATTGAGCGGTAACGGCTTCCGTGCCGCCTGTAAAATCAATCGCTTCAAAAACCGGGCGCGATCCGAGCGCATTACGCAAATCGTCGGCATTCAATATATATGTTGCACGATTTCCGACATTTTCGTAATCGGGAAGATGTTTGGTCAAAACAGGAATTCCATCGTCTTCCGAATATTCTTGACTCTTATTTTGCAACGCTTTATTATTTTGTGAAAAAACGCTCAAAGTCGGTAAAAAATAAACGCAAAATAAAGCTAAAGCCGCTAAAAATCTAAACTTTCTCATTCTAAATACTTCTCCGCCCGGGAATAATTCTGCAAACTTTCGGAATAATTATATTAACATTGTTTGAAAAATATCGGCAATTTAGTAGTGATTTGATACACTTGATTAAAATGACGATTTAAATGCGCTATAATTACACGCTTTCGTCTGAAACCAAACTTAGATGTTTGACGAATATAAAAGTATGTCTAAGAAAATGAAACAAAAATGCTGATAATGCGTGCAATAAACTTATAACTGCTATAAGATTAATTTGTGGCACGCTAATTGATGGTAGTTATTAACGTAAGGGGGAAATTAGAAAATGACAACAACTACTGAAACACTAAATTATCCGGTTTTACAAGATGCGGCGCAGGAAGCCAAAGGGAAAACCGAATTTCTGAAAGCGGAAGAAAAGATTGACATAACTGCGCTTAAAGATTTTGAATTGACAAAACGCTCGGCAAAAGGTGATATGGTCGCGTTTGAAGAAGTTTACCGAAGACATCACCGCAGAGTTTATTCGATTTGTTTGCGAATGCTCAAAAATACGACCGAAGCGGAAGATTTAACGCAAGATGTATTTATCCAATTGCATCGCAAAATCGGCAGTTTTCGCGGCGATTCCGCATTCACTACTTGGCTGCATCGTTTGACGGTAAATCAAGTGTTAATGCACTTTCGCAAACGTAACGTCAAATTTGAAAAAACTACCGAAGAAGGCGAAACTCCTGTTCAGGTTGTCGAAGGAACGCTAAATCCGCGCAAAATGCCGGTCGTTGACAAAATCGCGCTCGAAGATGCGATAGAACAACTGCCGAACGGTTATCGCAACGTCTTCGTTCTGCACGATGTCGAAGGCTACGAACACGAAGAAGTCGCCAGAATTTTAGGATGTTCGGTCGGAACTTCAAAATCGCAACTGCACAAAGCGCGTTTGAAACTCCGCAAACTCCTGAAAAGAAAAGCTCCGCCAAGATTATTCGGACTTTAATTTGCACTAATTCAAAGTAAAAAAAAGGGTTCTCGAACTTCGAGAACCCTTTTTCTTTGCAGTATACCAAGTTGCGTGAAAAGAATGATTAAAATGGCGGAAACGCGACTGCAAAGGAGCGTGCTGTCAGTGTTATTGAACACGCTCCTTTGCAGTCGCG
>JBBSAX010000050.1:0-25039 GCA_038251885.1 Pyrinomonadales bacterium
GGAACTTAGAACATTAGCCGACATCATCTTAAATCGGCAGAACTGTCAGAATAAAAAAGCCCAATTAGAAAATTTTGGAGATGACTTTGACAGTCTGATGATAGCATTAAAACATCTTAACTTTTTATGAGAAAGCCCTGCCATTCCCAAATACTCAATAGTAATTCCTAATGTTACGCTTGTTAGTCCGCACCGCGCCCAAAGATAACCAAAATCTTCAAATAATTCTTGAAGATTACTGTCGTTCATATTTAAGAAAGTAGTTGCTACACATTCGAAAGCTAGATTTTGTGCATTTTCAGGCTGATTGTTTTGACAATATAAAAATCCGAGAGCCAGTTTGAAACGGACTAAAAAAGACAAACCTACAAGGTCACTCGTTTCATTTAGCTCAACCAATATTTTATAGCCTTCCAATGCTTCTTTGAGTCCTTGTTCATCATCTTCTTCAACTAAACGTGATGTAATTAAACACAAAATAATTTCAGTTGTTCCAAAGCAATTTATTGGTGATTCTTTGTCTTTCAATTTTCTAGCTAATGCCAGAGACTTTTCAGTTAGGCTTATAGCATCCTGATTCCTTTCTTTCAAAGTATACAAACTCCAGAGCCTTAATGTGCTTTGAACTAACTTCTCAAAATGTATTTCTGAAGTTTCTTTCACTAACTTAGTTCTTAAAGAGATTGCTTCTAACAGATATTCTTCGTTCGATTCAAATCCTTGAAGGCATTGACAAAAATCTACCTGCTCTAATGAGTCGGCAATAATATGTAAGTCTCTCCAAGAATCATTTGTATCCAATTGTCTTGTTATTTCTGAAGCTCTTAAATTATCTTGTATAGACTTTTCAAAATCACTATTAACTAAAAAACAAGACGCTCTAAGGTAGTGAATATCTCTTAAACCTCTTAAAAATGCCTTCGGATTTTTAGAAGATAATTTTGAATAGATTTCCAAAGCATTGTTTAGTTCTTTAATTGCTTTTGCTACTTCTTTTTCCTTTAAGTATAGACCTCCCAACATCTTTAGTCCGCCAGCTATTTGCGGTAAGTAATAGTTTGGGTTTTCTTCGACTTTTCCTTGATAAATTGATACAGACTCTTTATATTCTCGAATCGCCTCTTTTACTTTGTCTTGCTGGATGTGAAAATTTCCTACATTGAAGAAAGCCTGTGCAATAAAAGTAGGCAAAACATCATACTCATTTTTAGCTGTCTTTTTATGACTAGCAATTAGCATTTGAAGTTCGGAAACGGCTTCTTCGTATTCTTCGGGTGTGTCGTAATGTTCGCCCAGATTGTATAAAACTGCCGTTTTGTGTGCGGGGGAAAGTTCTTTTTCAAAATCATTCAATATTCTCCGATAATACTTTTGAGAAAGATCATACTCACTATGCTCATTCAAAAAGTCAGCATACATAAAAAGCGATTCGACAGTCGGAAAACTTTTTATTGAAGCATTAAAATAATCACAGGTTCTCTTAAAATGATTTGGGTTTTCGTAATCATATTGCGAAGTTAGTGCGGCAATGTAGAAATCATTTGCGTTATTCTTTAGGTCTTCGTTAAATTTTTCTATCTTCGAGAGTAAATATTCTTGTTCCTCCAACATATTTGGAGTTTCATTTTCCCAAAAATCATTGGCTTCCTTAAATTTACCTTCGTCAAAAAGTTCTCTCGCCCGATTTGTGCGTTCGGAGTTAATGTCTTTACTTTGTAACTTTTCAGCTAAAAGAATTATTTCTCTAACAAAATTATCAATTACTTTTTTCTGATGACTAATTTTTTCTGCAATTTTCAACCGTTGGTTTTCATCTTTTTCTGGAATGTAAAAAAGATGTTCCTCAAGTTCTTTTTGTCTGTCAATCAATGTCTGAAATTCAAACGATTTGCTGAGAGAAATTGTTACGTTGTTGATTACTGTCGAACTTTTGATGTTTTCATTGATAATTTCAACGCTAATCTGTTTTGTCGAGGCGAAATGAATGACATCTCTAATGATTCGCTCATCGTAGATGTCTTTATTTAATATCGGATCGAAGTTCTCTGACATAAATTTTTCATTCAAAACTGATTATGTTATTTCAACTGTGTTCTCAGTTTCGCTCTCTTCAACTTTTTTATTTTTGATTTTGACTTGCCCTTCATATTCACGAGCTATCTTAATTTTATTGAGCAGTTTGCTCTTCGTTATATCTATGTTTTCAATTTCGACAATTCTTTGATTGATTTGCGCCAAACTCGTAGCAACTTCGGAATGGTCTTTTAGTTTTGTTTCAAGTGTTTCCGCAACTTTTTGTTGATTACCTTCATCGTCAGGATTTTCTTCGAGAAGATTCAAAGTTGTCAATTCATCACCAACAAATAATTCTTTCACTTTCTCCAAAATCATTTGGCGTTTGTCAAAAACTTCCTCGCCCGTTTTTTTGCTGACTTCTTCTAACGCTTTTTTTCCCAATTCCTTGAATAACGGAACTAAAGACGTTGTTACAATCGTTGCCGCTATAGTTAAAAAATCCATTGTATTTTCTCCATTTTAAATTAATGACAAAAATCATCAAAATATTACACACTTTTCGTTAAATCTTCACGCATTCACCGCGTTTGATAAATTGTCCACTACCTTTTTCAACGAGACATTCGCCGTTCTCAATCACAACTCTGCCGCGAGAGAGAACGGTTTCGACTTTGCCTTTGATTTTTTTGCCTTCGTAAGCCGAATAATCTACGTTCATATGTTCGTTGGCAACGCCGAAAGTGTGTTCTTTTTCCGTGTCGAAAATTACGATGTCAGCATCCGAACCGACGGCGATGGTACCTTTTTTCGGGAACATTCCGAACATTTTCGCGGCGGCGGTCGAGGTCAGTTCGACGAAGCGGTTGAGCGAAATGCGGTTTTCGACGACTCCGCCGTTGTAGATCAATTCCATTCGATATTCCACGCCGGGTGCGCCGTTCGGGATTTTTGAAAAATCGTCGCGTCCGAGTTCTTTTTGGTCTTTCATACAAAACGGGCAATGATCGGTAGCGATGATTTGCAGGTCGTCCATCTTTAAACCTTTCCAGAGTTCGTCGTGATTATGCCGTTCACGAAGCGGCGGTGTCATCACATATTTCGCGCCTTCAAAACCTTCGCCGTAATCGTCAATCGAAAGGAAAAGATATTGCGGACAGGTTTCGGCAAACGCGGGAATGCCGCGATCACGCGCCTGACGGACTTGGTTGAGCGCGTCCGAACACGACAGATGCACGATATAAACGGGCGTTTCCGCCATTTCCGCGAGCGCGATGGCGCGATGCACGCCTTCGGCTTCGGCGATGGTCGGGCGCGTCAAAGCGTGATATTTCGGCGCGGTTCGCCCTTCGGCTAAAAACTTTTTGATAATTTCGTTGATGACGATGCCGTTTTCCGCGTGCATACAAACCAGACCGCCGCGTTCGCCCGCCGCGCTCATGGCGCGGTAAATTGTCGCGTCGTCCGACAAAAACACGCCCGGATATGCCATAAACAATTTGAAAGACGTGATCCCTTCGTCAATTAATTTGAACATTTCGGGTTTGTTGTGGTCTTCAAAATCAGTCGTTATCAGATGAAAACCATAATCAATCACGGCTTTCCCCTGCGCCTTTTCGTGCCATTTGTCCGCGCCGAGAAGCATTGATTCGCCTTTGTTCTGCACGGCAAAATCAATAATAGTCGTCGTCCCGCCAAACGCCGCCGCCCGCGTTCCAGTGTAAAAATCATCGCTCGAAGAAGTCCCGCCAAACGGCAATTCCATATGCGTATGCGGATCAATTCCGCCGGGAATCACCAATTTCCCTGAAGCGTCAATTATCTTATCGGCTTCCATCTCAAGCGTTTTGCCGATGACCGAAACCTGCTCGTTTTCGATTAAAATATCAGCGCGATAATCGTCAACCGCTGTTACAATTCGTCCGTTTTTAATTAGTATTTTCATAAAATTTTAGGTCAATAAGATTTCTGTAAATCCCGCTTTCTCGGCGGCAATCGCCAGCCGTCCATCGGCGGTTATAAATGGTCTGCGGCGCGGGTTTTCTTGACACCAGACGAGTGCGGCGGCGAGTTGAAACGAATCTAACGCCCGCAAACCGTAATTTTCGGGCAAATCGTTTGCTAACTCCAAAACTCTCTCGACGGGCGATACGATGCGCGAAGTCTTTTTGAGTTTTTCCCACAAACGCGCGGCTTTGACAGTTTCTTTTTCCGTCAAATGTCCATCGCGTTTGAGCCGCGCCAAACCGCTTTTGATTTCAACCGACGTTCCCCACCAAACGACGATTTTCGGATATTTTCGCAACCATTTTTTTGATTGCGCGGTGAAAATTTGTGAACAGCAGAGCGGCAAAATCGCGCTCGTGTCCCAAAAAGCGATTTCAGTATTCATCGCGTTCATCCAGTATGGCTCTGATCGCTGTTTCAGCTTTTACATTCGGGCGTTTTTCTTTCAAAAACGATTCGTCAATTGCGCTTTCTTCCGGCAGGCGCAAAATGCCTGCCGCCGCCAAAGCAAGTTCTTCGGCGGAAAAATCCGAAGTGTTGTGAAGCGGCACGATCTTCGCAATCGGTTTATTTCTGTCGCTTATCAGAATTTCCTCGCCGCGTTTGACATCGGCGAGAAAACTGCTCAAATTATTTTTTAGTTCTGCAATGTTAGTTGTTCTCATAATTTTTAAGTTCAGACTTAGCTATTATAGACAAGTTGCCGCACAAAACGAAAGCATTTTTACTAAATAAAATATCAGCGTGATAATCGTCAACCGCCGCTACAATTCTTCCGTTTTGATTAGTGTTTTCATTTCGTTTTCCTTCTGAAATTTATGGTTGATTCAAAAAACTCAAAACCGCATTTTGGAATTTGCGATAATTTTTCTCCAGTATAATCGCGTGTCCGCCATCCGGCAGAGCGACGTAGCTTTTGTAGTTTGTGCCGAGTTTGCCGAAGAATTCGAGCGATTCTGATTCGGAGGCGAGAAAATCTTTTTCGGGGTGAATAATTAGTGTCGGCACTTTGATTTGTTCCGGCTGTAAAATCGGGAGTTTGGAAATAAAATCAACTCTCACGCCGTTCGGCGATTTCGGATCGGCGGCGAGTGCTTCCTTGACATATTTTGCAACGACATCTTCTTCATACTGTCCGGCGATAAAGTCCGAACGAGCCGCTTTTTCGGCGTTGATTCGATACTGTTCTTTCGGTAGCGGCGCGTTTTTTGCATTAGGATTCGGTTTCCAGCCCATCGCAAATAGAATCAATTTATTGACTTTTTCCGGGTGCTTCATCGTGTAAAGTCCGGTCGTTTGCGTTCCCCAAGACCAGCCGAGAATTGATATTTTCTCAACGCCGTTTTGTTTCGCAATATAATCAACCGCCGCGCCGATGTCGCCCGCCGCCGATTCGGTGTCAGACCAATCTTTGTCCGTCTTGTCCGATTTGCCGTAACCGTGAATATCAATCGCCCAAACGTCGTAGCCGTTTTTAGCGAGAAAATCCATCAGCGAATAATCACGAATCTGCAAATCGAAATCAGGTCTGCCCGACCAAGTTGCGCCGTGAACTAGCAGCACTATTTTGTTGTTCTGTTTGAAGGTTTTATCGTAATCTTTGTGATATTTCTGCCATAGATAAACTTTCAAACCATTATTCATCACATAATGCTCTTTTCCGACAATGCCTTTATTCGATTTTGTCTGACCAAAAACAAACGTAAAACAAAAAAATAATAGTGAAAGAACAAATAACGAACGAATAAAATTTAATTTCATAATTTCTCTCCTGATAATTTTCGACTAGCAAAGCGCGAAACCTTGTATCCAAAGCCGCGATCAATTCGTCAAAATTATCTCTCGTCGAATTAAGTATCATTCCTGTGCAATTTAGTGTGAAACAGAATTTATTGCGATTGAACTATGCCGCCAAATCAACTTCCTGTTATTCTTCTGTGCCTTTTCTCGATTTAAATCTTTTCAATGCGAGTTTATTAGTTAATTCAGGTTCTAAATCGCGGAGACCTTTGCCGATAAACAACTTAATAAGCGAAACAGGCGACAAATCTCTTTTTTCTCCAATCTCTTCCAAGAGTTCAAATGTATCTTTCGAGATATTTATTTCTATTTCAACCGATTCGCTTTCACGAAAGGTTATCGAATGACTTTCGGGCGTAATTAAAGTTTTATTTTTTTCTTGCATAATATTTTTCCTCTTCGACTGTCGCACGGCGAGCCGAAATTATTCTGGTTTTTTCCTCGCGTTCGACAAAAACCGTATAAAGCAGATTGAATTTAAAGCTGAATCCGACTACATACTCCCGTTGTTCACCTTCAAACGAAGTATCGCCAAATTGACTTTCCGGGTCGAAGAAAACTTCCGCTGCTTCTTCAAATTTTACTTTATGTTTCCAAAGATTTACAGCATATTTATCTTCATCCCACTCAAATTCGATGCCTTGCAGTTCAAAAAATTTATTCATAAATCAACAAAGCGCGAAACCTTTATCCAAAGCCGCGATCAATTCATCAACATTATCTTTCGTCGAATTGAGCATCAATCCCGTGCGGATGACGTTGCCGTAAAGTCCGCCTTTGCCGATGAGAACGCCTTGTTTTTTGGTTTCTTCAAAGACTTTTAGAACAGCTTGCGGATTCGGTTCTTTGGTTTTGCGGTCAACGACGAGTTCGACTGCCTGCATCAAGCCCATTCCGCGCACGTCGCCGATGATTTCGTATTTTTCCTGCAATTCTACAAGTTTTTCGCGCAGATAATCGCCGACGATTTTAGCGTTCGTTCGCAAATCTTCTTCTTCGATCAGTTTGATAACGGCGAGTCCGGCGGTCATTGAAACGGGATTGCCACCGAAGGTCGCAAACGTGATGCCGGGAAATTTGTCGGCGACTTCGGCGGTCGCAATCGTCCAGCCGATTGGTGCGCCGTTGCCCATTCCTTTTGCCGAAGTCATAATGTCCGGCACGACATCCCATTGTTCGATGCCGAACCATTTGTCGCCGGTTCTGCCCCACGCCGTCTGCACTTCGTCGGCGATGCACAAACCGCCGTAATTTCTGGCGATGCCGTAAGCGATTTCAAAGTATTCCTTCGGCGGCACAATAAATCCGCCAACGCCAAGAATCGGTTCAGCCATAAACGCCGCGATTTCGCCCGTGGTCGTCGTTTGGATTAATTCTTCGATGTCGGTCGCGCAAGCCACGCCGCAGCTTGGATATTCCAATTTGAACGGACAGCGGTAACAATACGGCGCGGCGGCGTGAACCATTCCCGCGACTTGCGCCGAAACAGGTCGCCACGAAGCCTGTCCGACTGCCGACAAAGCTGTCGCGCTTCTGCCCGAATAACTGTGGCGCAAAACAACGATTTCGTTTCTGCCGGTCGCCATCTTCGCCGCCAAAATCGCCGTGTCATCGGCTTCCGTGCCGCTTGATGTGAAAAATGATTTCTTCAAATCGCCCGGCGCAATCTCCGCCAACTTTTCCGCCAAATCCGATTGCAGAGGATTTACATAAAGCCCCGAAGTATGCTGAATTTTATTAACTTGTTCAACGACTGCCGCGTTTATTTTCGGATTCGCGTGTCCGACGCTGACCGTCAAAACGCCGCCGAAACAGTCGAGATATTTATTGCCATTCTCATCCCAGACATATTCGCCTTCGCCTTTGACGAGTGCGACGGGTTCTTGGTAATAAGTTGCCACCGCCGGAAAAAGAAACTCTTTATGTTTTCTGACCGCTTCCGAAACTGTTGATTTTTGTTCTGTTGGATTCATAATTATTCTCGCTGAAATTTGGATTTGAAAGATTTGTAACTGTGTAAATTTATAACGATTCTCCCCTAAAAAAGCAATGGAAATGATTTTTTAGCGATAATCTCAGGCAAATTTGTCAAGTAATGTTTGGATACTAAATCCGACCATTATCAAAACGACCAGCCAACCGACGATCTGCATCCAGAGCGGATGTTTGTAATCGCCGACGATTTTTGCTTTTCTTGATGCGATCAAGATTAAAGCCAGACCGATTGGCAAGATAAAACCGTTGATCGTTCCCGCAAAAATCAGAACTTTTACGGGTTTTCCGATGAATGCGAAAATAATCGTCGAAAACGCAATGAAACCGATAATTAAATATTTATTGTAAGTTTCAATCTTCGAACTAAAAGTTTTTATAAACGAAACCGATGTGTAAGCCGCTCCGATGACGGAAGTTATCGCCGCCGACCACATTACAACACCGAAAATTTTATATCCGACGATTCCTGCGGCATTTTGAAAAACTGATGCCGGCGGATTTGCCGGATCAATCGAAAAACCGAGCGCGATCACGCCGAATGCAGCGAGAAAAAGCAGAAATCTGATGATCGCCGTTAATAAAATGCCAACCGTCGCGCTTCTTGTAACTTCGGGCAAGGAATCTTTGCCGGAAATTCCCGCGTCAATCAAGCGGTGCGCTCCGGCAAAAGTTATATAACCGCCTACCGTTCCGCCAACAAGCGTAACGATCATCAGCGCGTCTATTTTTTCGGGATAAAAAGTGCGAAATGCGGCTTCGGCAAGCGGCGGTTTTGAAGTGAAAACGACATAAATAATAAGAACAAGCATTACAAAACCGAGAATTTTGACAAAAAAATCCAGAGCTTTTCCCGCATCTTTGACGAGAAAGATCGAAATTCCGATGATCGCGCTGAAAATCGCGCCATATTCGACTTTTAAACCAAACAAAACATTCAAGCCCAAGCCTGCGCCGCCGATGTTTCCGATATTAAAAGCCAAACCGCCGAAAACGACTAATGCCGCCAAAACATAACCGCTGCCGAAAATCGTTTCATTGGCGACATCCTGCGCCCGTTTTTCGCTGACCGTCAAAACGCGCCAAATATTCAATTGCGCGAAAATGTCCAAAATCACTGAAAGCAAAATGACAAACCCGAAACTTGCCGCAAGTTTTGAAGTAAATTCTGCCGTTTGAGTCAAAAATCCCGGACCGACCGCCGAAGTCGCCATCAAAAACGCTGCGCCAAGAATTACCGATGAAAGCGAAGATTTTTTCATATTTATATTCGTTCAGAGTCCCGCCTTTAGGCGGCTTCTTCCGCCGCGCTTCGCTGGCGGTTGCCGCCTAAAGGCGGGACTCTGAACGTGATTATCCGCATCTGATTTCAATTCCGTTTTCCGTCAATTTTGCGTTTATTATTTTCGCAAATTCGAGCGCATTTTCGCCGTCGCCGTGAATGCAGATAGTTTCGGCTTTGAGAGCAACTTTATCGCCGTTTGTGGCTGTAACTGTCTGTTCTGTGATCATTTGCAAAACTTGAGATAGTGCTTTTTCAGAATCTTTTATCAAAGCATCTGATTCACTTCGCGGAGTTAGATTTCCGTCCGGTTGATAAGTTCTGTCGGCAAAAACTTCGCTCGCGGTTTTTAAGCCGATTTTTTCCGCTTGCAAAATCAAAAAACTTCCAGAAAGCCCGTAAAAGATTAAGTTTTCGTCAATTTTCTTGACGGCTCTAGCAATTGTTTCAGCTATTTCAGAATCTTTTGCGGCTTGATTATATAACGCGCCGTGTGGTTTGACATGATGAAGTTTCGTGCCAAACGCTTCGCAAATTCCTTTAACGGCAGAAATTTGATACAAAACAATATCAAAAATTTCTTGCGCGGAGAGTTTCATTTCGCGTCTGCCGAAACCTTGCAAATCAGGAAAAGATGGATGTGCGCCGATTGCAACGCCTTTTTTTATCGCGGTTTCAACCGTTTGACGAATCACACCCGCATCGCCCGCGTGAAAACCGCAAGCAATGTTTACGGACGTAACAAAGTCCATCAATTCGGCATCGTGTCCCATCTTCCACGCGCCGAAACTCTCGCCCATATCGCAGTTCAGATCAATTGAAAACATTTGATAATTGTAAATGGTTAATGATGAATTGTTAATCTCACGAATGGAACGCGAACTTTAGTTCGCCAGTCCTAATTTTCAGTTTGCCAAACTAATTCGATTAATAAAGTTATTTTTTACCGGCGAACTAAAGTTCGCGTTCCGAGTTTGAAAAAGTTCAAATCTTTTTCAAACTTCAATGTAAAATCTTCCGCTTCTTTTAACGAAATTAATTCAAATTTGATTTTATCATTCGCACCGAGTTGAGCGAGAATCGGCAAATTCGTCGAAATAATATGCGCGATGCGCGGATAACCGCCTGTTGTCTGATGATCCGCCATTAAAATTATCATCTGTCCGTCCGGCAAAAGTTGAATCGTGCCAAAATCAACCGCCGACGAAACGAGTTCGATATTGTCTAATAAATATAAGGGTTTGCCCGAAAGTCGAAAGCCCATTCGGTTTGAATCATTTGCAATTGTAAATTCTTCATTCAAGAGAATCTCTTCGCTCAAGCCCGTTAAAAATTCAAATTCCGCGCCGACAATAATTTTTATTGTCGGCGAAGTTTTGTATTTGGGAATTAAATTATCTGAAACAAAATAATCAAAATTCTGAGTTTTGGCTTTTTCATTAAACAGAATTTCATCGCATTTTTCAAAACTTCTTCCGTTAAATCCGCCGATTTGTGCTTGCAAATTTGTGCTTGAGCTTCCGAGCCATTTTTCGATTTCAAAACCGCCTTTGATAGTTAAATATGCACGATTTCCCCGAACTTTTGTTGAAAAGCTCAAGATTTGACCTTTTTCAACAAAAAAAGGTCGCCAATTTTCGATTTGATTTCTATCAATTTTCGCACCGAAATCCGCGCCGCCCAGTGCAATTATCGCGCTTTCGTTAAATTCCAAAGCAGACGCGGGAAAATGAATTTCCAATACGGCTTCGTTTTCATCGTTTCCGAGCAAAATGTTGATTAAACGAACGGCGGTTTTATCCATCGCGCCGTTCGGATTTAAACCGAAACGCTTAAATCCCTTTCTGCCCAGATCCTGCACAGTCGTTAAAATTCCGCTTTTTTGAAAAATTAAACTCACTATTTTTCGGTAAATCTTATCAAATCTCCGGCTTGCAAAAATGTCGGATTTTCGTCTTCTGGCGTAAAAAGTTCGGTTGCGGTTTTCCCGATAATCTGCCAACCGCCGGGTGATTCGAGCGAGTAGATTCCCGTTTGTCGTCCCGCAATTCCGACGCTGCCTTTCGGGACTTTTTTTCTCGGCGAATTTTTTCTCGGCGTGGCGATTTGCGCGTCCAATTCACCCATATAAGCAAATCCGGGCAAAAAACCTAAAAGATAAACGCGATAAGTTTTTGATGTAAAAATTTCGATAACTTTCTCAGGCGAAAGGTCATTTTCGGAAGCGACAAATTCCAGATCGAGCGCAAATTCTTTTTCAAAATTGACCGGAATTTCGATCAAACGAGATTTTTTTTTATTGATTTTGCCCGAATTTTTCAAAGAGTTTTCTACGAAAGTTTTTACTGCTTCAAAAGCCGTTTCAAAATCTGAAAATTCATTTCTAACTCTAAATACGTCATAAAAAATCGAAAGAGAACTGTAAGCCGGAACGGTTTCGATAAATCCTTTAAAGGGATTTTGTTCAATAAAATTGGCGAGTTTTAGAACTTTTTTATTTAATTCGGGAGAAATTTCATTGCCGAAACTCAATGTCAAAGCATTATCGCCGAGCGGAAAAATTTTGACGTGATTTTTCTTCATTCGTAGCTTTCCAAAACGTCAAGAAGCGTCGCTTTTTCGGTTTCAACGTCGAGAATCTTCGCGTTTTTGTTTGATAATTCGGCGATGGTTTTTCCTAAAGTTTCGTCTTCGATTTCGCGTGTGAATCTCAAAGTCATAACGTCGCCGTTTTTTTCCAAATGAAAATCTTTTAGATTATTCAGCGTTTCAAAACTTTCGGGCGAATCGGTTTTTAGATTTATTTTCACTTTTTGTGTTTGTTTATGGGAATTTCTCAAATTTTCCGGTGTGTCGGAAATACGAATTTCGCCGTTTGAAATTATCGCAATTCTATCGCAAAGTTGTTCAATTTCCGTTAAATTATGCGAAGTCAGCAGAATTGAAACGCCTTTGAGTGAAGCAATTAAACTTCTCATTGAAGCCGCTGCCAGCGGATCAAGCGAGCGTGTCGGTTCGTCCAAAAGCAAGATCGGCGGTTTGGAAAGCATTGCCCGCGCGACGGCAAGACGCTGTTTATTTCCGGTCGAAAGTTCGGAAAAACGGCGTTTTTCATATTTTTTAATGTCTAATTGTTCAAAAAGTTCGGCAATTCTAAATCGCGCGTCTTTATCTTTTATTCCGTAAAGCCGCGCGAAAAAAAGCATATTCTGCATTGGAGTCAAACGCCAGTAAAACGAGCGTTCTTCAGCAGTTGCCAGTCCGATCAAAGACCTAACCTTTACTTCATCTTCGACCGAATCAAATCCTTTAACCAAAACTTTTCCACTTGTCGGCTGAACCAATGTCGCAATAATTTTCGTTAAAGTCGTCTTACCGGCACCGTTCTTTCCGATTAGTCCGAAAATCTCGCCTTCGCCGATTTGGATCGAAACATTTTTGAGTGCTTCCACCGCAGGTTTTACGGGCAGACGGAAAAAACCTTTCAGACGCGGAAACGGTGTCGGATATGTTTTTGATAGATTTTCGATGGAAATTGCTGCCACAAGTTAATAATTGAAGTAATTGGTTTATAATCGGCTGAAAAAAGTTTAACAGAATTTTTCGTTCGGAAAAATTTGATTTTAAGAAATTTCCGTTTTTGTCTTTGAAAATAACCAAATATTGTAATGTTTTGAAATTAAGTTACATAAATAAAAAAAAGTTCTTTAATTTTCCGAAAAGGAGGAGAAAGATGAGTGATTCTGATAATTTTGGCGGAATAATCAATAAAGAAATTCGTTTTGCCGTCGTAATGTATGGCGGAGTTTCATTGGCGATTTATATAAACGGTGTGGCGCAGGAACTCTTGAAAATGGTTCGCGCAACTTCGCCTGCAAATACCGATGCGGAACTGAACTCAACGGAAAAAATTTATCATAAAATCGCTTGTCTTCTTTCAGACAAAAAACTTCTTGATGAAGTCAGCCGATTGAATGATTTTGGGAAAATAGAAGAAAAACTAAAATCTGAATTAAATACGGATGATTGTGCTTCGACCAGATTTGTCGTTGATATTGTTTCGGGAACTTCGGCGGGCGGAATTAACGGAGTTTTTCTGGCAAAGGCTCTTGCCAGAAACCAAAATATTGACGAATTAAAAAAACTTTGGCTCAACGAGGGCGATATAGATAAGTTAATCAACGATAAAAAATCCGTTAAAGATATAAATTTATCAGCCTCGCCAAAGTCGAAATCGCTGCTTAATTCGCGCCGGATGTTTCTCAAATTGCTCGATGCTGTTGACGGAATGGAAGATGTAAATGTCCAAAGTCCGAAAAAACCGCTGGTCAATGAAGTTGATCTATTTGTTACGGTTACGGATTTTAAAGGTGTTGGTGTGCCGCTTCGTCTGCTTGACCGCGTGGTTTATGAACGCCGTTATCGCCACGTTTTTCATTTTCAGCACAGCGCGGAAAACGAACGGACAGATTTTAATTCGGAACATAATCCGATGCTGGCTTTTGCGGCACGCTGCACATCAGCTTTTCCGTTTGCCTTTGAACCGATGCGTCTGAGCGAAGCGTTTGAAATTATTGATGAAGCGTGTCCTGACGCAGACGAAAAAATTAAAAATCTAAAAGAAGACCGCAATAAATTTTTCACGAAAGTTAAAAATCGGAGCGGTGAAGATATTGATTGGACAGATCGTGATCTTGTTGACGGCGGCTATTTAGACAACAAACCTTTCAGCTACGCGATTGATGCTTTGTCACAAAGGCGCGCCGATTATCAAGTCGAACGAAAATTGATTTACATCGAACCTTCGCCGGAAAATCTCAACCGGAGTGAACTCAAAAAAGCGGACGCGCCGGATGCCCTGCAAAATGCAAAAGCCGCCATTGTCGAATTGCCGCGATATGAAACGATCCGCGAGGATTTGCAGCGCGTTCTTGAAAGAAACCGTTTGATCGAACGCATAAATCGCCTGTCAAATAGTGCCGAAAAAGATATTTACACATATCTGATCACAACCGAAGCGCAAAATTGGAAGAAAACTTCCGAAGATTCAATGACAGAGAAAAAAGATGAAAACGAAAAATTAAAACCCGGCGAATATTGGGAACAATTCGGTATGGAACATATCGTCAAACAGAAAGGACCTTCGGTTGTGCCTTATTACCGTTTGCGTATCTCGAGTTTGACCGACGACATTGCTCGTCTTGTTACGAGAAAAGTCGGATTCGACACAGATTCTGAATATTTTCGGGCAATTTATGCTTTGGTCAATGCGTGGCGCGGGATGAATTATGATTTTTATTTGAGCGAAAAAAGTAAAAACATTGAAAAGAAAGATACCGTTCTGGGTTTTTTGCGAAGTTACGATTTGAATTATCGTCTGCGTCGTTTGCGCTTTGTTCAGCAAAAAGCCAATCAATTATTTCAGTTTGATGATACTTGCCGTGATGAATTTGAAATCAGACAAACACAATTAGCCGAAATTCGTGAAAAGCAAGTTGAACTTGAATATGACGCGTTGGAGTTGAAAAGATCCAAAAAAGTGAAATCGGCTGAAATTGAAATTGAACAATCAACAAATTCGCCGGAACAAATGTATGTCGAAGAAAAGATCAATATTACGGAATCGGTAGTTAATAAAAATATCAAAGATTCTTTAGGCGATACCGTGGAATTGATGCCGAGTGAAATAATCTGGAAACTTGCCGGTGAAAAGATCAAAAACGGAGATTTTAATCAATTACGAAATTTACGTTTAACTGTCAGTTATTTTCAAAACAAATTGAATGAAATTTTTATTCAACTTCAAAAAGCGAAAGAGTCTTTGATTTCCCGCTCAAACGGTTCAGGCGAACTTACAAAAGCGATCAGATCGGTAAAACTTTCAAATGAAGATTTAGACAAACTACTCGAAATCAACGACTTCGACATTGAAAATCAGGCAAATCAAGATCAGATAAATGAATTTTTGCAAAATAAATACAAAGAAGTTTATCAACCTGTAAAAATTGCCGCAAAAGAATTAAAGGAATTATTTGACGATATTTTTGAAAAAGCGCGAAATCAAATCAATGAACTCTTTCAATCGAAAATTGAAAAATTACCAGCCGAACTCGAAGGTAAAGACGTTGATCTGATTTTGTTCAAAGGCGTTAGCGGTTATCTGCGGCATTTTTATCAAAAGTTTGACGAATATGATCAGATCAGTTTTCCGGCTCTTTATGAAACCGAAGTCGGCGAATCGGTCAAAGTTGATGTTTTGAGAATCAGCCCGATTGATGCCAAATTTTTGATTGATGAGGAGAATGTGAATGAAAAGCGGCGCAAACTTGCCGGAACTTCGATTTATAATTTCGGAGCGTTCATTGACCGCGTTTGGCGCAAAAACGACATTATGTGGGGCAGACTCGACGGCGCGGAACGCCTGATTACAGCGGTTCTACCCGGCGAGAATTATAAGGTCTTGCGCGAATATTTTACCGAAGAAATGAACCGCATAATTCTCGCGGAAGAGTTGATGGAATCGGACAAAGAAGAATTGCGCGGGCTTCTGGCGCACTCGCTTTCAAATGCTTCCGCCGGAATCGAATTAAAAGAAGTTGTCGGAAAAATCGCCGGAGATGTTTCCGATGATGCTGTAAAAACGCGCTTGACGGCAGTTTTGCGAAGCTGTTTCGATAACGATGAAATCGTTAATTTTGTCAAAAAAAATTACGAAGTCGAGCGAAAAACCGAGCCGAAGGATATTTTGCGTGTGATCTCGCGGGCGACACAGGTTACAGGGAGTATTTTTGAGGAAATTGCCGATAAATACGGACAATCCGGCGGAAGTCTGCGTTGGGTTTCGCGGCTCGGACAGATTTTCTGGGGTTTGGTTGAAGTCGCCGCGCCGAATACGATCTGGAACAAGGTTTTTCGCCAATGGCTTAAATTAATTTATGCCTTTGAGGTGATTTTGATAGTTGCCAGCACGATTTTCGGCAAAGAAGATTTGCAGCAATTCAGCATTATCGCTCTGATTTTAACGCTGATTATTCATTTAACCGTTTTAACATTAAACGATTTTATGAAAGGCGGAAGCCTCTGGACTTTGATCAGGTTTCTGACCGTCGCGCTGTTTATTGTGTTGTGTTTGACGGGCGCATTGTTTATTTTCGCGTTCTTTTTTCAACCTGATTTGTGGATTGAATTAATAAAATATCAGAAAAATGTTGCTCCGTTCGCTCTTTGGCAAAAACTTTTTCCGGTTTCGATTTTGATAACTTTGTTCGTTGCCGCTTTTGCGTGGCGCGAATTTGAAAAGCCGAACATTCGTTTTATCGGCTTGGTAACTTTCGGATATGTTGTCACGGCAATTTTAATTTCAGTAGTTTTAGGTTTGATTACGCAGGACGCAAAAGCTCATTATGCAGTTTGGCAGGTTTTAAATCCCGATCAAATTTCGCAAAATCTGGGCGTAATTCTCAATCTCGAATTTGCGGAAACGGTGAAAGATATTGAAAAGATCGCCGGAAATTTGCTCGATCCGGCTCGCAGCGGTTTGAAAAAAGCACTTTTGATTGATTCGTTTTTATTCGTTCCGCTTTACACGGGATTTTTGATGTATTTCAGCCGTTTGCTCAGATACCGCCGCATTCATTGGCGATTAAGCGAAATGAAAAGATTTCGGAGTCTGAGTAATTATTACGAAAAACGCAAAAAAGAGATTACCGAACGAATTGAAAATCTTGCCAAAGAAAACAATTTAGAATCTATGGGAAGTTTTGAAAAATTCAAAAACTGGCTGACATTCAGCCCTTTGAAGAGAATTTTGGACAAAACCGCCGATTTTACAATTATCGGCTTCATCGCAAAACTGACAATTCTAATCATAATTTGCGCGGGTTTGGCGGATTTGGTTGAAAATTATTTTTCATACACAGTTTTGCAAACTTCGCTTGAAAATACAAAACAATGGATGATTGATGCGATTCATTGGTCGGCAACCGTTAAATTCGGTTTGCTCGCCGCGATAACTTTGATTTTTTCGGTTATTTTTGTACGCGGAAGAAAATCTTGGAAAATTCTATCCGGTTTGTTGGTTTTAATTTCAATTGTCGGTTTCATCGGATTGTTCTGGCATCTGGCGATTTTAATTTTTATGGCGGCACAAATAGTTTTACTTTTAATCGTCGGCTTCGTATTTACCTTTTCGCCGAATAAATTTATTCGTGCGTAATTGAATTTATCTTTTTCGTTGTTTCGGATCGAGATATTCACGAAGTCCGTCGCCGATGAAATTAAAGGCAAGAACCGTCAGCGCAATTGCAATTCCGGGAAAAAATAGAACGTGCGGCGAGTTGTATAGAATATCAATTCCGCGAGCTTCTTCGATCATTGTTCCCCAAGACGGCGCGGGCGGTGGAATTCCCAAACCGAGAAATGAAAGCGACGCTTCCGATAAAACCGCGCCAGCCATTCCGAGCGACGCTTGAACAATCAAAGGCTGAATCGCATTCGGCAAAATATGTGTGAAAAGCTGCCGCATATTGCTTGCGCCGAGTGCACGTGCCGCTTGGACATAATCGTATTCGCGGATTTTCAAAACCTGTCCGCGCATCACACGCGCATATCCAACCCAACCGATGACGCACAAAGCCAGAATCAATTTCCCCAAACCCGCGCCCAAAAAAGCGACAAGCGCGATTGCCAAAAGCAAACCGGGAAATGCGAGAAAGACGTTGAAAACATAACCGGATAGAAATTTATCAACCCAACCACCGTAAAAACCAGCGATCGAACCAATAAAGATTCCGATAATTGCGGAAACCGTTACGACGATTATTCCGACTTGCAGAGAAATTCTCGCTCCATAAACAACGCGCGAAAAAACATCGCGTCCCAGTGCGTCCGTTCCAAAAAAATGTTCGGCGGAAGGCGAAGCGTAACGCAAAAATAAATCCTGCGCGGTAACATCGTGTGTGGCGATAAACGGCGCGAAAATTGCCGTTAAAATAAAAACGGCGGCGATCACGAGTCCGATGTAAGTTAATCTATTCATTCAGAAAGTCAGAAAAATTTACCCCAATCTAATTCGCGGATCGAGCCAACGATAGACAAAATCAGTTAAAGAATTTGCCAAAATGTATGTAATGCTGATGACCAAAACGCAGCCTTGAACGAGGCGATAATCACGTTTTCCGATTCCTTCATCAAGCAGCAGAAGCCCCAATCCTTGCCAATTGAAAATCTTTTCCGTGATGATCGCACCCGCAAGCAAAACGCCTAATTGCAAGCCCAAAATCGTCACAACCGGAATCAGACCGTTTTTCAAAACGTGTTTGTAAATAACTTTTCTTTCGCTCAATCCTTTGGCACGAGCCGTTCTAACATAATCTTCACCCAGTTCTTCGATAACGGACGAGCGTATCATTCGCGTTAAAATCGCCGAAAGTGCCGCTCCTAAAGTTACGGCGGGAAGAACGACATCTTCAGGGTTTGCGCTTCCCGTCGGGGAAAACCAACCGAGTTTGACGGCGAAAATATACATTAGAAAAGGTCCGATTACGAATGTCGGCAAACTGATTCCAAGTAAAGCAATAAATGAAGAAAAATTATCAATCAGCGTGTTTTTATTTGTTCCGGCAAGAACACCGAGCGGAATGGCGATGCTTACGGCAATCAGCAGAGCGACGACCGCGAGTTCGATAGTTGCGGGATAACGCTCCAGAATCATATCAAGAATCGGTCGGTCGGTGCGGAATGATCTTCCTAAATCGCCGGTCAAAACGCCTTTCCAGTAATCGAGATAACGATTGTCCGCGCCATGCCATTCAAATCCTTGTTCGGATTTGACCGAAAAGAAAAATGCGGGTTTATCGAGTCCGTGTTTCTGATTGAAATTGGCGATTTGTTCGGGCGTTGCCTGTTCGCCCAAAATCGCCGTCGCGGGGTCGCCGGGAACGAGTTCAATTAAAAGTGTGACAAGCGAAACAACCGTCCAGATGACGAGCAGAAAAAGTCCCAATTGTTTTGCAAAATTTACAAATTTATATTTCATTTGCGCCGATTCATTTTTTGAATGAAAAAGGAAAGTTTGATCGAAAGAATTATAAAACTTTTTAAGTTAATTTGACGAATCGGTAAAATTATTGTTTCGTTCCGGTGTGAATTGCCGCAATTCCGCCCGTCAGATTTTTATATTCAACATCCGCAAAACCAATTTCGAGCATCATTTTTTGCAATGCTTTTTGATTCGGAAATTTTGAAACCGATTCCGACAAATATTCATAAGCTCCTTGTTCGCCGCTGAATACGCCGCCGATTTTTGGCAGAACTTTATTGAAATAAAAATTATAGACTTGGCGAAAACCGGGAACAATCGGTTCGGAAAATTCTAAAACCACTAATTTTCCGTTTGGTTTGATGATTCGTCTGAGTTCGGACAAACCGTCTCTCCAATTTGAAAGATTTCGTAATCCGAAGGCAATTGTCAGAGCATCGAAGAAATTATCGGGAAAGGGAAGTTTCATCGCGTCGCCTTCGATATATGGAATCGAAAGATTTTCCGAAACATTTTTTTCGGCGGCGATATTAAGCATCGGTCTGCAAAAATCCGTTCCGACTATTTTCGCTTTTGAATCTTTTTGCAATTCTACGGACAAATCGCCCGTTCCGCAGGCGACATCTAGAACGAGCGCGTTTTCGTCGTCCAAAATGTCTTTCAATTTTTTGCGAACGAGTTTGCGCCAGCGTTTGTCAATATTTACCGAGAGAAAATGATTCAAAAAATCATATTTTGGTGAAATGCGCGAAAACATTTCGCGCACTTTTCGGGAGTGTTCGAGTTCACTGGCGGTTCTTTCTTCTTGCATAAATTAATTGTCCGAAGTTTTAGGCATTTCAGCAGTTTTCGGATTTTGAAAAAGTAAAACGGACGCAACAGGTTCATTTTTGAACTTTTCCGCAACACCTCTAACATTTTCCAATGTAACATTTTGCGCCGAATTATAATCGTCCTTAAATGATTTGAATTTATAAGTTTCGACATCCAACCAAAGATCGCTTACTTTATCGGCGGTAAATTTGCTCAAAACTCTAGTTTTCGCCGAATTAAATTCATCGGAAGTAATTGGACTGACAAATAAATTCGTAATTGTCTTGTCTAAATCCATCGGCAGGGAAATTTGATTTTCTTGTTTTTTTATTAAACCGAGATTCCAGTCATTAATGCCGAACGTAATTAAACCGGGCAAAAGATTAGCTTCGCCGGACACAAAACTTTCGCCTCTTTCCTGTTTTTGTAAGCGTTTTTCAAGAATGTTTTCCAGAATTTCGGCGGCATAATAATCTTTGTCGTTTCTTGCCACACCGCGAATTGCAAAGCGCATTTCGCTCGTGTTTTCCTTGTTTGCCTCCAAAATTTGAAGATTTTTATCCGGTGCGTCCGGCAGACGGAAAGTTGCCGGAATTTTTTCGTCAGCCTTTACCCAACCGCCGAAAAAACGCCGTGCCGCACGGTAAACCAAATCCGATTTTACATTTCCGATGACGGCGACCGTGGCATTATCGGAGGTTAAAAATTTATTTTTGGCAAATAATAAATCCGCAAAGTCAATCTTTTGCAAAGATTCGACTGTTCCCATTTCCGGTCTCCCATAAGGAAAAGTGCCGAAAAATCTTTTAGCAATCGCGCGGTTTGCCGCATAAACCGGATCGTTTTCGAGTGTTTTGACTTTCTCAATCTGCGCTTGACGGACTAATTCGGTTGTTTCTTTATTGATTTCAGGATTTAAAAGTGCGTTTGAAAGTGTCTGCAAAACGTCTAAAATTTTATCGGAATCCGCCGTTGCATTGATCTGAATATAATCGTAATTACTGATTATTTCTAAACTTCCTCCCAAATCCTGTTCAAAGAAATCTTTCGGAACTTCGCCCGGAAATAAAATGTTGGAAACGAGTGCCATCGTGCCTTCCTTGCCTTGCCGGTCAAACGCCGAGCCTTTGTGAAAGCGCAATTTGACGGTAACTTTTTCGGCGTTCGGCACATTCCAGATCAATAAATCCAGCTCATTTAACAATTTTTCCTGTCGCGGTTCGGGAAATTTTGTCGTTTGCGAAAAGGAAATTCCGGCGGTTATGAACAAAACCAAACCTATAATCGTAATCTTTTTGAAATAATGTTTGAAATTCATTTTATTTATATGAAAACTGAAAAAGTTCAAAAGTGAAAGTGTGAAAAAGTTTATCAGCGTTTTCGGCAAACGCACTTATCAAATATCGTGTATAGATTTTTATTAAAACTTGAAGTTGAGAAGTCTTAAAAACTTTTTTACTTTTTCACATTTAAACTTTTTCACTCAATAACCAAAAACTTAATCTAATATAACTAACTTTATCATTAGTTGCCGGATAACATAAATTTAGTTGTCAGGCGGAAATTTTAAAAACTTGATTTTATGTTTAGAAATTTTTATTCTACAAAAAGGAAATTTTAGAGGTGTTCAGGCATCGCGTCAAACATTTAAGGCATCTATAAAATTGTAGTAACCTTGATTTATGTTAATTTCCGATTGCCTTTAGAAACTTAACATCTCGCAAAAATCAAGTTATAATAATTAAATTAGTTGAAGGCTTTAAACCATAAATTGATATTTAGAGGTTAGAGATAATGGGAAAAATTGTTAAATATTGTAATGTTTGCGATGAAAGTTTTGCCGAAAAATTCGGATTCTGTCCGATCTGCGGAGAATCTTTGACAGCATTTGAAATGAATCCGATTGAAAAGGCTGCCAAAACCGAAGAAAAAGTTTCTGCGGCTATTTTTGATTTAAATAAATCGGAAAACTATTCAAACGATCAGTTGGAAATGTCCCAAACAGACACATTTCTTGCAAATGAAACGGATTTTGAAGATTCCGAACTCGAACTGGATTTATCGGATGAAATCGAAGAAGATTTCGAGCCGGTTGCTCGACCGAAATTTTCGGTAAATGGCGCAAGTTCGGGTTTTAGCGGCGATGTTTCCGATCAAGCCTTTCAAACAAAGATTGATTATACAAATCAAAAACCGATAGATTCAGGCACGAATAAAAATTATTCGAGTAATGAAGTTAAAGACGGCGATTTTCACATTACGGTTTTAACCGAAAAAAATGTAAAAGAACGTAATTTTATGTTTCTAGGGATAGCCGTTTTGATGCTCGCATTGTCAGTTGGAGTCGTCATTGCATCAATCTTTAACCATCCTTTACTCGTCGGCGCAATCGGCGACGATGACTTGGTAGCATTCGTTCCCGTTGTTGATGAAGTGCCGATGACGGTTGAAGAAGAAATTAAACAGAAAGATGACAAAGATGCCGGCGGCGGCGGCGGCGGCGGTCGCGATGAGCAAACTCCGACATCAAAAGGAAGATTAGCGACACAGACCGAAAAGCCGATAATTGCGCCCGATGTAAGTATTATTCAAAGAAAAGCCGAGTTACAACAGCCGGTTGCTTCAACTCAAGGCGATAAAAAAATAACTCCGACGGATGAACGCTACGGCGATCCGAATTCGACGCTTGCTAAACTTTCCAACGGATTAGGAACAGGCGGCGGACAAGGTTCGGGAGTCGGAACCGGACAAGGAAGCGGACGCGGAACCGGACAAGGTTCGGGAATCGGTTCGGGAAGCGGAAGCGGAATTGGAGATGGTCGCGGAAGTGGAACAGGCAGCGGTGTTAATGGTGGCGGCGATACTCCACCGAAAGTTGAACCGCCGAAACCTGCCGGACCGACGACGACTGTGAAATTTCTTTCCAAACCGCAACCTAAATATACCGATGCAGCGCGTCAAAATAATGTTCAAGGACAAGTTACTTTGCGAATAACTTTTCTTGCCAACGGACAAATCGGCAGTATTTCTCCGGTCAGCGGTTTATCTTACGGTTTGACCGAACAGGCAATCGCGGCGGCGCGTCAGATCAGATTCGAACCTGCAATGCGAAACGGTCAACCTTATTCGGTGACAAAGAGTGTTCAATATACATTCACGATTTATTAATTCGCAGTTAGTTAAATTAATAAATCGAGATATGAAAAAGAAATTCGCCAGATGAAAATAAATTATTTTCACCTGGCGAATTTCTTTTTCAATCACAAAACTCTTAACAATTTTTAATTCACGATCAACTATTGTTCGGTTTCCAACTCTTGGGGAACTGAATCTTTATGTTTTAAAACGCGGTCGAGCATTTCGGCGCATTCGGCACTTCTTGAAGCGAGTTGGGCATCGGATTGTTCGAGTTGATTTTTTAATTGATGAAATTCGTCGGCGATATGAAGAGCTGCTAAAATTGCAACTTTTAGTGAATCAACCGTTAATGTTCCCGAAGAAATCTCGCGCATTTTTGAATCAACATATTCTGCAAGTTGCATAATATATTGATTATCGCCATCCGAGCGAATATTATAAGTTTGGTTGTAAATTTCGACTCTGATGGATTGGGCAATTGTATCGGTTTTTTCTTTACTTCCAATCATAAATTTTTACCTTTGGGCGGCTACTTCAAAAACATCGGGAATTACGCCTGCCAAAGCATCGAGCATTCCATCAATTTTGACCTGCATACTGTCGCGCTCCAGCATCAAATCTTCGACTTTTTCTTCGAGTCTTTTCTTTTCAGTTAAAAGACTGCTGACTTCATGCCGCAGAGAACTCATTTCTCTTTCAATCTTTTCCTTTTCTTCACGCATCTTTTTTGCGAACTCGATTGTAAGATAGATTTTGTCCTCAAGATGCGAAAATTTTTCCATGCCAGATAATCCGCCCATTAATTTCTCCAAAAATTTGTGGTTTTATAAAACTTACGTCTGATTATGTAAATTTTTTGCAAAAACTTCAAGTATTTTCTTAATAAATTTTAAAAACGCTGTTTTACATTCAATTCAGACCCAAGGTTTTGCAATATTGTTGTATGAATTGATTCGACTTCTTCTTCAAATAAAGTTCGTTCATTGCTCCGATATTCAAGCCGAATTGTAATGGAGCGTTCATCATCAGCCATTCCTTTTCCTTCAAAAACATCAACAAAACCGACATTTTTCAGAAGTTCATAATTTTGAGTTTCAATTGCTTTTTTAATTTCTGAAAAACCTAAACTGCGTTTAGCAAGAAGCGAAGTATCACGCACGATTGCGGGGAATTTTGGTAAAGGATAATAAAAAACTTCCTGTAATTCGGCTTCAAGCAAAGTTTGCAGATCAATTTCGGCGACGAAAACAGGTTGTTTGAATTTATAATTTGCGGAAATTTCATCATTCAAACGTCCGATCGTGCCGACCGAATTTCCTTCAAACTGAATTTCAGCCGATTGACCTTTGCGTAGATGTTTTATGTCATTGGCAATGAAGTCCAAATCCGGCAAATTCAATGAATTTACAGCCATTTCGACCGCACCTTTTGCATCAAAAAAATCGAACGGACGAATTGCCATTGCTTTATTTTGAGAAAGTTCATTTCCAGTCAAAACAATGGATAAAAGTTCGCGTTCATCAGGCAAACCGTCTTCGTTCTCAGAAGTAGCGAAGACTTTTCCGAGTTCAAACAGTTTGATGTCGCGCTTTTGATGATTAAAATTCGTGCGAACCGCTTCGACCAAACCCGAAAGCAAACTTTGCCGCATTCGAGTCGAACCTTCGATGATCGAATCTTGCAGAGAAACGAACTTTTCTTCGATATTTTCATTAATGAAATTCGGAATGAATTCGTAAGTTTCATCGTGTTTGGTATCAATGAAACTATATGAAATAGCTTCGTCAAAACCTTGATTTGCAAGAGTTTGACGAAGTAATTTCTTACGCAATTCGTGCGGCTGATAACCGCCGGAAGAGGTCGCTGGCGGAATTTCGTCGCCGAGTTCGTCATAACCGACAATTCGCGCAACTTCTTCGACCAAATCTTCTTCAATTTCAATATCGTGCCGCCAA
>JBBSAX010000051.1:0-25024 GCA_038251885.1 Pyrinomonadales bacterium
AATGTCAAAGCGGAACAGACAAGCAATAAAGAAAAACTGGATTCCGCATTAAAAGCACACAAAGAAATCAAAGATTTAGAGCCGAAAATTGTCGAACAGGAACAATTTGAAAAAGAACTGGAGACTTTGAGAAACGCCGCCGCAAGTGCAAAAGCCGCTGAAAATCAAATTAAAAGTCTTGATGATAAATTAAAAGATTTACGCGAAAAATACGCGAAAAATCAGACGCAAATCAAAGAAGCCGAGATAAAAGGCGTTGAAGCGAAAAATTTGGAAGAAAGACAAAACCGCGAAAAAGAATTAACAAATGATCTGGCAAAATTCCGCGCAAAACTCGAAAGCGACCGCAAATTTCAGGAAGAGATTAAAAACGGTTTGTGTCCGATTTTGTCGGAAAAATGTTTGAACTTGAAACCCGGACAAACGCTTGAAAGTTTTGTTTCGACGCAATTTACGGAAGTCACAATGCAAATTTCGACGCTTGAAACGGAGCAGAAAACTTTGACGACCGCGCTAAGAACTTCCCGCGACGCGGAGAAGTTCTTAGCGCAACTCGACACGCTGAAAAACCGCGAAAAGGAAATCGGCGACGAAGGCAAAAAACTCAAAGAAGAAAAAATAGAACTGGAAAAAAGCATCGAAGATTTATCACAAACTACGAATGAATTAGCCGAAGTCGAGAGTAAATTAAAGGTTTTGGACAATCCGAAAGCGCGTGTCAAAATTCTGCAAACCGAAGCGAGCAATGAAATTTTATTGCGCGAAAAACGCACGGAAATCGAGAAAAATCTCGAACGTCTGGAAAATGATCGCGGAATTTTAGTCGAGCAACTTGAAAGTTATAAATTTTTAGATTCAAACTGGAAAGAATTTTCGGACAAGCGCGACAAAACGGCTGAATCTCATCGGCAATTTGTAGCGAATGAATTTTTGGCAAAAACTCTACCCGAAAAAGAAAAAGAATTGGACGCGGCAAACGCGGAAGTCAAACAATTAAAGGAAATTTTAGAAAAAATTCAGGTGGAATTAGAAACGGCAAGCAAAGATTACGACCGCGACACGCATCAGAACGAACGAAGTTTATTGCTCGAAGCGGAAAGAAAATCGGCGGAAACGAAGGCGAATCTGGAAAACGCGAGAAAACGCGCCGATGAAGCTGAGAAAGAATTAGCGCGACTCGGCGAAGTTCGCAAAGCGATGCAGAAGGAATTTGAGGAAAAAGATCGTCTGGAGAAAATCGGAGAAGCGACGAAATTTATCCGCGAAACTTTGAAGGAAGCCGCGCCGCTGGTGGCGAGAAATTACGTTTATCACGTTTCTCTGGAAGCAAATCAGATGTTCCGCGAGATTTCGGGAAACGCCGAACACACGCTGAAATGGACGGAAGATTATGGAATTCTTTTGGAAGAAAACGGACACGAACGCCCGTTTATCAACTTGAGCGGCGGCGAACAAATGGCGGCGGCTTTGTCGGTCAGATTGGCTTTGCTCAAACAGCTTTCCGATGTAAGATTAGCGTTTTTCGACGAACCGACGACAAATATGGATTTGCAAAGGCGCGAAAGATTAGCCGAACAAATCAGCCACATCACGGAAAAACAAACCTTCGATCAGCTTTTCGTGATCTCGCACGATGATACATTTGAAGGTTATGTTGATAATGTCGTTTCGGTTAATGCGAATGAAAATGAGTAAATTATTTAAGAATAAGGTTTTTAGGTCTGGATTTTTAGTTGGGTTGATTATTTCAGCAGTTGTAAATTATGTAGATTATATAGGAAAGGCAAATATAAATCTTCCTACACATACTAAGAATGAATTCGGTTTTCCTTTTGATTTTTATAGATGGGGCGGATACGTTAGCGAAGTAGAAATATTATGGTTGGGTTTAATTGCTAACATTTTAATCGCAATAATTTTCAGTTTTTTGCTTGGCTTAATTTCAAGTTTATTTGGTCGAAAATCTCAGCGCGAAGATTGAGATAGATGTCAGAACCATCTGCGGTAGCGGATGGTTTAAGTTCTCATTTAGATACTTCGGATAATAATCTTAAACCGCCCGCTACCGCAGGCGGTTCTGACCTGTAACGAATAATGGTAAAAGATAGTTTGGAAAAATGTTTCGAGTTTATTCTCGAAATCGAAAAGTTGAAAGCGGTTCAGCGTAAAACAAAACCGCTTGGATTAGAGCGATATGAAAATACCGCCGAACACAGTTGGCAGGTTGCGGTTTTGGCGATGACGTTAGCGAAGTTTTCCGATGAAAAATTTGATTTAAACAAAGTCGTCAAAATGCTTCTGCTTCACGATATTTGCGAAATTGATGCCGATGATGTTTTCTTTTTTGACGAAGCGGGCAGAAATGATGCGGTTGAAAAAGAATTGGCGGCGGTGAAACGAATTTTCGGAATTTTACCGACGGAAACAGGCGCGGAATTTCTTGAAATCTGGAAGGAATTTGAAGCGGCGGAAACAAAGGAAGCGAAATTTGCCAAAGCGATTGATCGTTTGATGCCAGTTTTGCAGAATCTTTATAACAACAAGCAAAGTTGGGTTGAAAATGGAATCGGCAAAGAGCAGATTTTGGCGAAAACTTCCTACATCGGCGACGCGGGCGCAGAAATTTGGGAAACAGTTGCCGAGAAAATAGAGTTGGCATTTGAGTAAAAGTTTAGAGTAACGCATTTATGCGTGAAATACGCGGATACAGAGTAAAGTTTTTAATTTAAAATGAATGTCAGAGGCGGACGCTTTTTCACGGCTGAAGCCGTTACTCTGAACGTGAATAATATGAAAGAAGTTACAATCGTTTGCGACGGTTCATCGCTTGGAAACGGAAGAGGAAATCCGCGTGCGGCGGCTTGTGCCGTGTTGGGTTACAAAGGTTTTTGGCGCGGATTTTGTGAATATTTGGGAAACGCGACGAATCAGCAGGCGGAAATTGCGGCGGCGGAAATCGGACTTAGAACGTTGACCGAACCCTGCAAAGTTCGCGTTTTAAGCGATTCAAATTATGTTGTCCAAACAATGCTCGGGAAATTTCGCAAAAAAACAAATCACGAATGGTGGGCAAAACTGGACAAAGCCGCCGCAAAACACGATATTAAATGGGAATGGGTAAAAGGTCACTCGGGACATATCGTGCAGGAAGTTGCGGACACAATGGCGCGAACTACTGCGGAAATGGGCAGAGTTGACGAAGAACTTTTAGAAGAGACCGTGGCAGAGATCGGGGTTGTAGAAATTTAATGCAAAACTTAACTCACAAAGAAAGAATGAGAAAAAAGGAGATAATGAGAAACAAGTTTTCAAATCATCGCCGAACTCTGTTTCTTATTACTTTCACATTTTTTATTTTGTACTTTTCACTTGCCACAGTTTTCGCTCAAAAACAAGATTCGCTCGGTTGGTATTGGCAGAATCCTCTGCCTCAGGGTAACGAACTTTTCGCCATCCATTTTGCGAAAAATAAAGAAATCGGTTATGCGGTCGGTGCGGATAATACGATTTTACGCACGGAAAACGGTGGTTTTCGCTGGCAAGAACAAAAAGCCCCGATAATTACGAATCTTTCCGGCGTTTTTGTAAAAGATGACAAAAATGCGGTCATCGTCGGCGCACGCGGTTCGATTTTTTTGACCGATAATCGCGGTAAAGAGTGGCGGCAAATTCCCGTCGAAGCGAAAGATCATCTTTACAGTGTTTCGTTTGATAAGGAAAATCTAAAAACCGGATGGACAGTCGGAACCTATGGACGCATTTTGAAAACGACCGACGGCGGTGAAACTTGGAAACCGCAACTGAGCGGAACGCAAAATCATTTACTGAAAATTTCGGCTTTTGATACAAAAAAAGCCGTTGTCGTCGGAATTTCAGGCACAATTCTTTCTACTCAAGACGGCGGCAATTCGTGGAAATTAAACAAACCTTGCGAAAATTTTCTGTTGGCAAGCGCGTCTTATATTTCGTCTGAAAAAATAGTCGCGGTCGGAGACGGCGGCTGTGTTGTCAAGAGCGAAGACGGCGGCGAAAATTGGAAAAACATTAATGTTTTCAGCCGTGCAGATTTTTTGTCGGTTTCATTTGCCGACGAAAAAAACGGTTCGATGACCGATTCAAACGGAATGGTTTGGCTGACGGGCGACGGCGGAAATATGTGGCTGCCGTTTAATGTGCGGACAAACCCGAAACTCGTTTCGATGTATTTTGCCGATCAATACACGGGTTGGGCGGTCGGCGAAGAAGGTTTGATAATTCGTTCGGACGACGGCGGTTACAGTTGGCAGCGTTTGAGCGAAGGCGGACGCGATGATGTTAATGATTTGAAATTTTTAGATGAAGATTTAGGTATCGCGGTCGGTTCGCGCGGCAGGTCTTGGATCACGAATGACAGCGGCGCAAATTGGCTTCCGGTTTATACGGGCGTTTCGGAAAATCTTAACGGACTCAGTTTTGTCAGCGACGAAACAGGTTGGACGGTCGGCGACAAAGGAACGGTTTTGCGAACAATGGACGGCGGCGCGAGTTGGGAAAAAGGATTTTCTACTGTTAATGAAAATCTTTTAGGCATTGATTTTATTGATGAAAAAACGGGTTTCGCCGTCGGTGCAAACGGCACGATTCTGCGCTCCGACAAAAACGGTATTTTTTGGGAAAAACTGGATTCCGGCACAAATTTTTGGCTTGAAGATGTTAAGTTTTTCGATAAAATGCGCGGCATCGTCGTCGGTGATCGCGGAACGATTCTTTTAACAACTGACGGCGGTTTGAATTGGCAAAAGATCAACACGAGATTGCAGGAAAATCTTTATGCAATTAGTTTTTACAACAACAAAATCGGTTATGTCGTCGGCGCAAACGGCACGATTTTGCGAACAACCGACGGCGGCGAAACTTGGCAGGATCAAGAATCGGGAATCAATATAAATCTTTATGCCGTAAAAACTTACAGCGCAAATGAAGCAATCGCCGTCGGCGAAAGAGGTGGCGTTATGCGGACTTTGGACGGCAAAAATTGGGAAATTCAACCCAACATTACGGGAAATTCCCTGCAAGCCTTGGAATATCGCGGCGGTGCGGATTTGTGGATTGCCGGTAATGGCGGTTCGATCTTAAAACGCTCTCAATCACTGTCAACCGTCAAAGTATCAAGTCCGAGTATTGCACCGATTCTGCGTCTAGGCGGTTCACGAAAAAACCCGAAAGCACGGCAACCCTTTCTGACAATTACCGATGACGGCGATATTCCGCTCGCCACGCCGCCAAAAGATAATAAAAAGTAAAAACATGAAAATTGAAGCGGGCGAAATCGTTACTGTAATTCTGCAAAATCCGCGCGAAAAGGTTTTGGGCGTTCTGCACGAAATAAGCGCGGCAGGCATTTTGTTGCGCGGCATTGATCTGAATTATTTTGATGAATGGATCAAGGCGATCAAAGCGGACGAACCGTATTTGCCGATGCAGGATTCTTTTTATCCGATGTGGCGTGTCGAACGAATTTCGCGCGATGAAAGTTCTCACGGATTGCCTTCGATGGCTGAACAATTTCAGCAACGCACGGGGTTTGTAATAACTGAGTTTTAATTCGATTCTTTCATATCTAAACCAGTCAATCTTTTATATTCTTTGCTGTGAAAATCTGACTTTTACTTATTGCCGAGCAAATTGTAAATTTCAGCTAACCTTTCGTGATGCTCTAAGATTCTGATGAAAACCTCATTATTTTGCCGGTCTGGACTGTAAATCTCCTTATCAATTTCAAGAGTCTTCAATCTATATTCAGCCGATTTCTCAAAAAAATTTTTGGCTGAAATCAGTATCGCTCGGTGTGCCGATGCGCCTTCCGCGAATTTGCTCCGGCGAAGCGTAAGCCGGAGTCATCCTTTCGACTTCCAGACGCATTTCGTCATTGCCGTTAAATTCTTTATGCAAAAATTCTTGTCGTTTGACTCTCGGCAAATCAGCGACTTCGTTGAAAATTTCTTTAATCTTTTTCCAATCTTTCTGTTGCACAGAGTTTTTAATTTTTAATTTTTTAAGATGCCGCTGGTTGCTAAAGGCTCAGGAGTTAAGCCCGTTTTGGCGAAATGCTGTGTTCATTTTTGTTAAGAAATTAGTAAAAAACTAATTTCTTAACAAAATTTAATTTTTTTGACCCGTTTTATCTCAAAAGTTTGCGATTTATTACAGAGAAATTTCTTGTTTAAAATTAATTCTCCAACAAACCAAGATAAAAACCATGAACAAAATAACAAAAAAAACACTACTTTCTAAAAATATTAAACCATCTGCAAATCTGATACTCGGATTCGTGATGATGGTAATTTTGCTATTTTCAGCCAATTCCAGCGTTTTCGCCGATACGCCGATCTGGTCATTTGACAACGCGAAATGGTATTCGCTGATGGAAAGCGGAAATTTGATGGTCGGTACGAAAACCGGCGTAATGATGATGGACGGCGCAAGCGGAAAACAAATCTGGACGCGCAATGATCTCGGCGAGATCAAGGAAGACGAATACACCGAATTAACCGGAACGCCGCTTATTTTATTCGCCGACAATTCCGGTTGGGCGCAACGCAAAACAAAATTGAGCGCGATTGATACTTTGACCGGCGCAACAGTTTGGCAAACGGAAAAAATGCTCGGTTTTACAGTCGAAGTTTCACCGGTTTACAACCGCGATATGCTTGTCTTTTTGACGATCAAAGACAATCGCCAAAATAAAGACAAACCCGATATTTATGCACTGAAAATGTCAACGGGCGAACTTTTGTGGCAAAACGAATACACTGAAAAAGTTGATCTTTACGGAGTAGAAAAGAAAAAACGCAG
The DNA here is from genome assembly GCA_038251885.1 of Pyrinomonadales bacterium. Lineage (GTDB taxonomy): Bacteria > Acidobacteriota > Blastocatellia > Pyrinomonadales > Pyrinomonadaceae > JAHCHG01. The sequence goes on from JBBSAX010000051.1 coordinate 6,835, forward strand.
TGGCGCGGGAGCGATGCTTTTAGGTTCGGGCGGCGGCGCGAGCAATCGTTTCGATTTGAGCGGCGAAAATCCGCCGATCTTTGACGGCGATTCGATGTATTTGACCTACGCCGGTCTCCATCGTTACAATTTGGCGGACGGAAAACTCGTCTGGAAAACAATTTACGATGTAACCGACGGTTCTTTGAAAAACACGAATGGTCAGGCAATCGTTGACGGCGACACGATTTTTACTTCCGCGCAAGGAATTATTCGCGCAGTTAATAAAAATGACGGCACGGTAAAATGGACGACCAAGGATTTCGGCAAAGGCGGAATTGCCGAAATGCAGCTTCACGGCGATGTCGTGTACGGCAGAATGGGCGGACAATTTTTCAGCGCGAAAAAAGGCGAATGGCTCGAAAAAGGTCCGGTCGGCGTGGTTGCTTTGAATAAAACGAACGGCAATACGAATTGGCTCTTCAAAGATGCAAAAGATTCGATCACGAATATGGTCGTTTTGCCGAGCGACAATATTCTGCTCATCGCCGATAAGCAAAACTTAATCGGACTAGATTTATCAAGTCAGGGAAAAGTCAAAGAAGCCTACAAAATAAAACTTAAATTTAAACGATCACTCGGTGCCGCTGATGTCGGCGGAAAAGCGGCGGCAATCGCTTTCGGCGGAATCGGCGGCGCATTCGGCAAAGGAGCAAAACGCACAGACAATCCCGTTTCGCTCGTTCGACAGGAAAACGGCACGGTCGTCGTGCGCGGCAAACAGCATCTGCTCGCGTTTAATCCGACATCAAAGGAAATTACGTGGTCAACAAAATACGGTGCGCCCGGAATCAGCGGCTGGGAATCAATCGTGATGACCACTCTAACCGTAACCGCCGCCGTCCTTTCACAGGCAAATGAAGCGAATCAATTCCAACGCGGAAATTATAACAGCGCGTATCGCGAGAACAGTAATTTCCTGAATTTAATGACGAGTTACCAGCAATTTATGGGTAAAAAATATTCTTCGTCCAAACAGAGCGGAAATATTTACTACGTATTGACAAAAATAAAAGGTGACGGAGATTCCGGTTCAGGAATTGTCGGCGTAAATATGCTGAGCGGAAATGCCGAACGCCAGATCATCTTTAACGATAAATCGCCCGATTATGAAGTTGATGAACTTTCGGGAACGCTTTTCAATATGAATAAGGGCAAGATCAACGCTTTTTCAATCGTTGACAAACCCGAACAACGCGACGAAAACGCCGAAGATGAAGGAAACGACTAAACTTCGATATGCTGCGTCTTATTAAACTCCTTTTCAGAGTTTCGCCCATCACGGACGAAACTCTTTTTTATTTTTTTGACCTCTTTTTCCCAAAAAAAATGCGATTTAGTTGAGAAGAATTTTTTTGAGTTTTAAGGAGAAGTTTGAAAATCCGGAGAAAACTCGCAAACAAAAATCTATGAAAATCCTACTTTTTTCAATAATTGTTTTTTCACTCTTGAGCTACGGCTGTAATCAAGCTTCGGTTGAAACGGTTTCGTCAAATACGGTGATGAGTTCGCAGGTCTATCAAATTTACACCGTCGAAGCCGAAAAGGGGCGAACCGATATTACGGCAACATTTCGCGTCGGCGGTGCAACCGGAACGACGCTCGAATTAACCGAATCGGGGAAAATTTCGTATAATGACGCGATGTTGCCGGTTGCCGCACCGAGTAATTTGATCGGCACAAATTATCGGATGAAAGGCACAGATTATCGAACATTTACAAAAAATTATCAGCCGAATCATAAATTTTCCTTTACTGATAATGAAGGGAAAACTTTTGAAAATTCGGTAAATCTTTTGCCTTTGGAAGTTTCCGGCAATTCTGTTTTTACGCTTCAAATTTCTCAACCGACGATGATTCCGCTTTCGCGCCCGATTGGAAAAGATGAGATTTTGACTGTCGCGATTGATACGATCATCGAAGATCAAGTTCCGACCTCCGATAATTCGGTTTATCTCAACGAAAATCGAAGCGCGATAATTATCACGCCGAAATACTGGCAAACAAAACCGCTGAAATCTAAAACGGAATTAAAAATAAAGGTCAAGAAAAATTCGATAGTTTCGCAAGGTGCGCCAATCGGCGGCTCGATTTCAGCAGTTTATTCAGCTACGCCGTTGATGATAAACATCAATAATTCTCAAAAAGCCGCAAATATAACGGCGAAAACAGAGAATGCAAATGTGAAGATTTTGCCGAAATCGCCGACAAATGTTTCAAATTCTGAGGCTTTGATGAATAAAAATTCGTCGCAAAAATAATTTTATGACTCTAATTATCTTCAAATTATGCGATTTAGCTATGAAAAATAAATCGCATTTTTTACTTTATTTGAATCGGGAGAAAATTTATGAAGAAGCAATTATTTAACATTTTCGCTAAAATCTATTGAAAATTTATTTTGCCCTGTTTGTTTCGTAAATCTGCGATTAGTATTAGGAAGGATTTTTTTTGAGCAAAAATATGAAAATATCGAAAACGGCTTTTTTTATAATGATTATTATCTTGGCAACAACTTTTGTTTCGGCGCAGAAACCGAAAGCGACTCCGAAACCGAAAATAACCGCGAAAACAACTCCGAAACTGAAAGAGACTCCGAAAACAACTCCCAAAACCGATGATTCGGACGATTTGTTTAACTTTGAGATTACTGATAAAGATTGGCAGGAAATCAGTAAAAATATTAATGCGGGTGATCGAAAAAAAGCCGAAGAGTATTATCAAAAAGGTCTGGCGTATTGGAAAACTTTCGATATTACGGAAGCCATTGACAGTTATAGCAAAGCGATTGAAATTTATCCAGATTACATTGAGGCTCTGCGCGAACGCGGACGAATTTATGCGATGATTGACAGCGGTGAACAAGCGATTCCCGATTTGACCGCGTTTCTAAAAACCGAGCCGAATAATGTCGAATTTTTGAATCTGCGCGGTTTGGCTTACGCGGCAATTGTCGAGAAACTGCTCGAAGCCGAAGTTGCCGCCACTTTGATTGATGAAAACGGCAACAAAGCTCTCGCTGATTTTAACAGCGCGATCAAACTTTCGCCGAATAATGCTAATTTACTGACGAATCGCGGTAAACTTTTTATTGATTTCAATTCGTTTGACGACGCGATCAAGGATTTGGAAAAAGCCGTCAATCTCGATAATAAATACGCGCTCGCTTATTCAAATCTCGGTTTAGCCAAATTTTATAAAGATTCGGTTTCCGGTTTGCCCGAACTTAATCGCGCTATCGAACTCGATCCGAAGTCCGCCGTTTCATATTTTAATCGCGGAAATTTTCATCGAACTTCATACGATCTCGAAAAAGCAGTCGCCGATTACACCAAAGCGGTTTTACTACACGGAACAAAATCGAAATACTACAATTCACGCGGAATGGCTTACTTTTTAATGGGCGACGGCGTTGCGGCGGTTCAGGATTTTTCAACCGCTGTTGCTCAAAATCCTCAATTTGCGCGTGGCTATTTCAATCGCGCTTTTACCTACAAAAAATTTCCCGCCGCCGCCGCAGACAAAATTTCCAAAGATTCCGTTTATGAAGGAATGGTAATACAGCATCAAAAAATGATGAACGATTTCAGTTTGGCGATCAAATATAATCCAAATTTTGCCGAAGCCTATATCGAACGCGGACTGATGCGTTCGACTTCGACTGGAATTAACATTGACAGTTTGGACGCGAAAACAATCGAGCAACTCAATCTCGCACTCGCCGATTTTGAAAAAGCGATCAAATTAAACCCGAAATCTGCCGAAGCCTTTAACGGTCGCGCAAGTTGTTATGACCAACTCGGCAAAAAGGATTTGGCTCTTGCAGATTACAACAAAGCCATCGCGCTCGACCCCGAACTCGCTACCGCCTATATGGGCAGAATGGCGATCTATTGCGAAACGGGTAAAAAAGAACTTTCCTTCGCCGATGAAAAGAAGATCAAGGAATTAGGCTTTGCCGCGATCAATGTTTGCCGTTTCGGAAAGTAATTTGCGAAAAAGAAGGTCTGAAAGTTTCTTTGTATGAAATTTTCAGACTTTTTTACTTCAAAGATAATCTCTAAGCGCGAAAAACTTCGCAATGAGTAAGAAAGTTTTCACACTTTCATAAATTTCTTGGAATATACTCATAAAGCATTTACGACATAAACCACAGACTTTGTGAAAACATTCGCAAAGGCACAAGATTTGCATTTTCAATAATTGGAGGAAATTTTCTTTTATGAATGCAGAAACAATGCACCGCATACATTTTGCTTTTACCATAACTTATCACTATTTATTTCCCATGCTCACGATGGGTCTTGCACCTTTGATCGTTTATTTCAAAGCGATGTCGCTTTATCGCAAAGACGAAAAATATAACGAAGCCGCACGTTTTTGGGGCAAGATTTTCGGCATATCATTTTTATTCGGAGTCGTCACAGGCATTCCGCTCGAATTTCAGTTCGGCACGAATTGGGCGGCGTGATCGGGCAGACTCCGGCTATGGAAGGCGTTTTTTCCTTCTTTCTCGAATCGGCTTTTATCGGCTTGTTTTTGTTTGACGAAAAACGGCTCGGACAAAAACTTCATGTGTTTTCGGCTGTGATGCTTTTCATCGGAACCTGGCTTTCGGGATATTTTATTATTGCAACAGACTCGTGGATGCAGTATCCGGTCGGTTATGAATTGGCGGCTGATGGTTCTTCGGTTCAACTGACGAGTTTTTCGGCTCTGCTCTTTAACAAATGGGCAATCGTTCAATATCTGCACAATATGGGCGGCGCGTTTGTCGTCGGAGCATTTTCGGTTGCCGCACTCGGCGCGTTTTATGTTTTGTCGAAAAAACAGGTCGAATATGGAAAAATGTTTTTGAAAACCGGAGTCGTCGCCGCTTGTTTGGGAAGTGTCTGGATGCTCTTCCCTTCCGGCGATATGCACGGACGAATGGTTGCAAAACATCAACCCGTTACGCTTGCGGCGATGGAAGGACATTTTAAAACCGAAAAAGGTGCGCCGATTGCTCTGATCGGACAGCCTGATGTTGAAAATCAAAAACTCGATAACGCGATTTATATCCCGAACGCTTTAAGTTTTATCACTTATCAGCGTTGGGATGCGGAAGTTAAAGGACTTGACGCATTTCCGAAAGAAAATCATCCAGACAATATCCCGCTTCTTTATTACAGTTTTCACATAATGGTCGGACTCGGCACGATATTTATTGCTGTGATGCTTTTGGCAGTTTTTGCCCTGTGGCGCGGTTGGCTGTTTGAGGCAAGATGGCTGATGTGGATAATTATGCTGAGTTTTCCGCTTCCGTTTATCGCTAATATCGCCGGTTGGATGGTCGCCGAAATCGGTCGTCAACCGTGGCTGATTTACGGACTTTTTCGCACTGAACACGGATATTCACCTTTGGTTTCGAGCGGAAATGTGATGTTCACGCTACTCGGATTTATGGGAATGTACACGATTTTATCTTTGCTCTATATCTTCCTGATGCTTCGACGAATCGAAAAAGGCGCGGAAGAATTGGGAAGCATTGGTGAAATGGACGGCGGAGAGCAAGCCGCATATTAAAAGAGGAAAAAAAATGTTGACTATCTGGTTTTTAATTGTGGCATTTATGCTCGTCGCCTATGTGATTTTAGACGGTTTCGACATCGGCGCGGGAATTGTTCATTACTTTGTCGGACGCGATTCAAAGGAGCGGGAAACCGTTATCAGCGCAATCGGTCCCGTTTGGGACGGCAACGAAGTCTGGCTTCTGGCGGCGGGCGGAACGCTTTACTTTGCTTTTCCGGTACTTTATGCGGCGAGTTTCAGCGGATTTTATCTGCCTTTGATGATGGTTTTGTGGCTTTTGATTATGCGTGCCGCCGGAATCGAACTTCGCCATCAACTCGACAATGAGATGTGGGAAAGTTTCTGGGACTTTTGCTTTTTTCTCGCAAGCATTCTGCTGGCGATATTTTTCGGCGCGGCACTCGGAAATGTCGTGCGCGGCGTTCCGCTTAATGCCGAAGGATACTTTTTCGCACCGCTTTGGACGACTTTTACGATTTCAGATAATCCCGGAATTTTGGATTGGTTCACGGTTCTCTGCGGAGTTGTCGCACTTGTCGCCTTAGCCGTTCACGGCGCAAATTATCTCGCCTTAAAAACCGAAGGCGAACTTAATGCACGTTCGCGCACAGTAGTAAGTTTCGGATGGTTCGCACTTGTTGCTGTGACAATTTTGAGTTTGATCGCCGTGATGAATGTGCGCGAAGGAATTTTGGATAATTATAAAAACAATCCGATTGGCTGGTTAATTCCAATAGCAGTTATCGCATCGCTCGGCGCAATTAAATATTTCAATGCGAAAGGAAATGATAAAGCCGCATTTTTAGGTTCGAGCGCGTATCTTGCGTCAATGCTCGGCGGCGCGGCATTTGCGATTTTCCCGAATGTTCTGCCGGCGATGAATCCGGCTTACAGTTTGACCATCAAAAACGCTTCGGCGGGAAGTTACGGCTTGAGCGTCGGTTTAATTTGGTGGAGCATCGGAATTTTGATCGCCATCGGTTATTTCGTCTTTCTTTTCCGCACATTCAAAGGAAAAGTTTCCAATGAAGCCGACGCACATTAAATCAGTCAGAACCATTTGCGGTAACGAATGATTTACGATCATCGCCTATAAAATTTACAGTAAGTTCTTAAAATCATAAATTTTAACCGCCCGCTACCGCAGGCGGTTCTGACTTGTGAAATTCCGCCTTTATATACTAAATATATTTGTCCATTTTTTAATTAAGTTACTTGCACAAATTCACTTTTTACACTAATTTAGTTAAACGATTTTCACTTTATCACGAGAAAATATGTTTCATATATGAAACAACATTTCACAAACGCTTTCTTTTGTGCTAGACTTTTCAAAGACTTTTTTAATGATAAGAATATTACAAAAGGAGTATATATAAATGGCTGGAGAAGCAACAAAAATGGCAACAGAAGCAAAAGGAAAAGCGATAGAATCTGCGCTTTCACAAATTGAGAAAAAATTCGGCAAAGGCTCGATTATGAAAATGGGAGATCGCGTCTTTGACGACATCGGCGCGATCTCGACAAATTGTTTGAGCATTGATGCGGCAATCGGAGTCGGCGGAATGCCGCGCGGAAGAATTGTTGAAATTTACGGACCGGAAAGCTCGGGTAAAACGACGCTCGCTCTGCAAGTTGTCGCACAAGCGCAAAAAAACGGCGGAATCGCGGCATATATTGATGCAGAACACGCGATGGACCCGGAATATGCGGCAAATCTCGGCGTTGATATAAATGAATTATTGATCTCGCAACCGGATTCGGGCGAACAGGCTTTAGAAATCGCCGAAACTCTCGTGCGCTCAAACAGCGTTGATGTAATCGTCGTAGATTCGGTCGCCGCACTCGTGCCGCGTGCCGAACTCGACGGCGAAATGGGCGATTCGCATATGGGTTTGCAAGCACGTCTGATGTCGCAAGCCTTGAGAAAACTCGCCGGAATTATTTCAAATTCGCGTACGACATTTATTTTCATTAATCAGTTGCGTTCAAAAATCGGCGTATTTTTCGGTTCGCCGGAAACGACGACGGGCGGAAACGCTCTGAAATTTTACGCTTCGGTCAGAATTGATATTCGGCGCATTGGCGCGATCAAAGATGGCGATAAAGTTGTCGGAAACCGCACTCGCGTTAAAGTTGTCAAAAACAAAGTCGCGCCGCCGTTTCACGAATGCGAATTCGACATAATGTATGGTCTGGGAATTTCCAGAGAAGGCGATCTGCTCGATTTAGCGGTTGATAACGGAATTATAGACAAGAGCGGTTCGTGGTTTTCATACGGCGACGAACGACTCGGACAAGGACGCGAAAATGTCAAAAACTCAATCGGTGAAAATCAAGACCTTTTCGACAGAATCGAATACGATGTAAAAGTCGCGCTCGGTTTGATTAAAAAAGAAGTTGAAGTTGAAAAAGCTGAAAAAGCTGAAAAAGCTGAAAAAGCAATTGAAGAATAAAATTTACGAAAATTAACAAAGAAGCGGAATATTTTATTTAAAATACTCCGCTTCTTTAACTCTTAAAATTTGAAATTTTTACTGATTTGATTCTCCCGGTCTCTGACGATTCATTTGCGGTTTTTCTACCGCACTTTTATTCGTATTGGGCGGATTATTGACCAGATTTGCATCTTTGATAATCGTATTCGCCTGTCTTTTCAAAGTTTCAGGATCGGGAATGCCCGGAGTCGGAGTCGCGCCTTTCGGCATCGGCTTGCCGATGTCTTTCGGGTCTGGAATACCGGGAGTCGGTGTTGCACCTTTCGGCACGTTATTGGCATTCATATTATTCGGATCAGGGATGCCCGGAGTCGAATTTCCTGACGGCGGAACTGCATTAGTTGAAAATCCCGGTGGTAAATTTGCCGGAGAATTAGAGTTTGCACTTGTGTTTGTGTTCGGTGATTCAGTCGAAGTGCAAGCAATTCCCGCACCGAAAGCTAAACATATTAAAATAAATAGAAAATTCCTTAACATATATTTCCTCATTTCTGTATTTAAAAATAACTGTGCCGGCTTGAATGTTGCGTCCCCGGGGGACAGCGACGGCGTTCAAACCGACACGGGCAGGTATCAAACGGATTCGGAAGGTGTGTAGCTGACATAGGCTACCAACTACTAAAAACCGATTATAAACATATTTAACATATTGTCAACATTATTTTTTAAGTTTTCTTTTCAGATTCATAGATTTATAAAATTTTTAATATGCTGAGTTGACATCAAACAAAGGCTTATTTACACTATCAAACTTGCTTCAAAGAAAATTTGAGGCATCCCGGCTAGATAGCTCAGTTGGTAGAGCAGCGGACTGAAAATCCGCGTGTCGGCGGTTCGACCCCGTCTCTAGCCACCACAAACATTAAATAAAAGCGCATCGAAAGATGCGCTTTTTGCTTTAGGTGTGTCAAAGATTTTTGACTAAGCACGGGAAAGGCATTGGTCGCCGTGATTTTGCTGTTTTCCGATCTTTAAAATTCCAACTGCCGCTTGTAAATTGTTCTGTTTATTCGCCTATCAATCCTAATATTTTTCTCTTATCTCCACTTCTCAAAAGTGATAATTATTAAGGTTAAAAAATTCTTGACAAAAGTTAAAAAGGGGAGTTTAATCACTTCAAATAATAACAGTTTAAAAAAACCAACGATATTACCTCTTCAAGCGAGATTCTTTGCCATCTTTTTTGATGAGCAAAAGTTCGTTTAAAACCAAAAGGTTTTGTCTTTATTACTAATCAGTAAGGAAAGCCAAAGGTTTTCGGTTTCTATTTTAAAAGTTCAATGATCGTGGTTTTTGAGTGAGTTTTTTTTGTATCTGAAAAAAGTAATTAAAACTGTCTTGGATAATATTATTGAGCATTATAAAGGTTAAATTCAGTAGTTTTTATGTGCATTTCCAAAAAATTTATAAAAATTTAAAATTCTTTGTAATATTTTGCATAAAATTCTCATAACTATATGAAGGCTGTAATTTGGTTCAAGTAGGTGAACATTTTTTAGCAGATAAATTTTTAGGATTTGCTGTTATTTAAGAAAAGCAAACCTTATTTTTTTCACGTAATTATTAAACTTTTGAAAATTTAATAATTCTTTGACACCGGAGTAGAATATCTATGAAAGCTAAGGCTTATAGTAATCAATCGCTTCTCAGTTTGTCCGAAGATTTTAGTAAAACCTCTCCCACAAGTAGTAAAAATCATACGATAATATTTGGATTAATTTGTGTATTCAGTCTGCTTTTATTAAGCGGGTTCGCTGTTGCCCAAGATACTGTTACGGGCGCGTTTCAGGGCGATGTCAGTAATAATCTGACCGGCGATCCGGTCGCCGGAGCCGCCGTTTTGATCACCAATGAGCAAACCGGCGTGACGTACAATCTGACAACTGATTCGAAGGGACGTTTTTATCAAGGTTTGTTAGCTCCGGGATTTTATCAAATACAGTTAACGATCACCGGATTTCGCTCCAGACTTCTTCGACGCGAAATAAAAGTTTCATTCACGGGCGAAGTCGTTCCCGTGCCGGTTTCGCTTGAACCGGAAACGGCGGCGGCACCGACGGCGGCGGTTTTGGAAGAACCCGATAATATTCGCGTCGAGATAAATACGACCGATGCCCGACGCGACGGTTCAGCCAAAAAGGAAGAGATTACAAAAATCCCGCTCGGCTCGACCTCGATTACCAGAAGTTTTGATGAATTTGCACTTTTAATACCCGGAGTTGCACCGCCGCCACAGACAATCGGCGATGTCGCGGGTCCGGGCGTTGGTCCGGGCGTTGGTTCTGCCGGACAGTTTTCGGTCAACGGTTTGCGTTCGCGGGCAAATAATTTTACGGTTGACGGTTCGGACAACAATGACGAAGACATTGGAGTCAGAAGGCAAGGATTTGTCGCCCTGATTCCCCAACCAATCGAATCAATTCAGGAATTTCAAATAATCACTCTACTCGCTCCGGCGCAGTTCGGACGCAACATCGGAGCGCAGGTCAATGCCGTTTCACGGGCGGGCGGCAATAAAATAAACGGTTCGCTCTACGGTTTCTTTAATTCGGATAAATTAAACGCACGGAATTTTTTCGACACGACCAACGGCAATGAATCATTTGCTTTGCAAAGTGCTTCGGGGCAAGCCGTGCTTTTAGACGGACAACCGCTGAGAGTCCGCAATCAAAGCGGCGGAGAAGATTCATTCAACTTCGGACAAGTCGGCGGAGTGCTTGGCGGGGCGATTGTGCCGAACAAGTTGTTTTATTTTCTCTCAGGCGAATATCAAAAGATAAATGCCACACAGGAAAAAAGTTTCGCCGTCCCGACAATCGAGCAGCGCGGTGCTTTCAGAACGGGTGCCACGGGCATAAACCGAAACTTTTTTAGTAGCACAAATGTGCCTTTACGGGCAACTCCGGTTGGTGAAAGGGCTGCGGCTATTTTCAGTTTATTTCCGTTTTCTAATAATCCAACAGGGGTTTATGGTGCGAATACTTTTACTCAGGTTTTGCCATCATCGGGACGCGGCGTTATTTTATCGGGCAGACTCGACAATAATTTTGATATTGGCGGACGACCGCAATCATTGACGGGACGCTACAATTTTACTGATGATGACAAGAACATTCCATCAGTAAATGACGCGATCTTTTCAACCTTATTATCAAAAATTCAAACGCAGAACATTTCAATTTTTTTAAACAGCCAGTTAAATAAGGCGAATTCGGACTCGCCTCTGTTTAATCAAATACGTTTTTCATTTGGACGAACCCGTCTCAAGTTTGAAGAAGTCCGCGACACCGATTTTTTGATTCCGAGTGGTGATTTTCCCGCCACGCCTTTTTTGCTCAACGCGCCATATCGCTTCAACACGACTCTGCCGCAAATTAACGGTCAGCCGAATACCGGAAACGTAACCTATATCGGCACTTCTCCGCGTGTCCCTTCGGTCAGACCGACGGTTGAACAGCAAATCGGGGCTTTAGGGCAAGTAATTGTCGCCGGATTCAGTCCGCTCGGTGTTGATGTTTATAACTTCCCGCAAACACGCATCAACAAAACATACCAGTTAGCCGACGAATTAACGCGGCGTTTTAACAGCCACAGTTTAGTCTTCGGCGCGGATACACGGCGCACCGACCTCAACAGCGATTTGCCGAGATTATCGCGTCCGCTGTTAACTTTCAATGGCGCACCGCGATTGATTCAGCGCGGCACCGGAACGTGTCAGAATGGCGGAATCGGAAATTTCTGTTTCCTTCCGGCAAATGATCCGACCCGCGTAATCAGACCCGAAGACCTTTTGAGTCTGGGTGCAACCAGTAATTCTCTGTTGACGTTTAATGTTGACCGACCGGATGCCAAAGCCGATCTGCGTTATTATCAACTCAATTTTTATGGGCAGGATACATGGCGGGTTCGTCCGAATTTGTCGCTTTCCTACGGATTGCGTTACGAATACAACACGCCGGTTAAGGAAGTTAATAATTTAATTGAAAATACGTTTAGTGATTCCAGACTATCTCTCGCTCCCGGACTGCAAAGTTTTATTGGCGGACGCACCCGGCTTTATGAACCGGATTATAATAATTTCGCTCCGCGTGTCGGCATCGCTTATTCACCCAAACTTTTCGGCGACAACCGCGTTAGTGTGTTTCGAGGCGGTTACGGAATCTTCTACGACCAAGTTCTTGGCGCAGTTGTCAATCAATCGAGAAACGTCTTTCCAACTTTTCTCACGCTGAATCTTGGCGGTGTTCAAAACTCGTTTGGATTCCCATTCAGTCTGGATATATTAAATCCGGCATTTTACGACTACACTCCGGGAGTTTCACTTTCACGTCCGGGAACATTGAACATTTTTAATGGCGGACAAATAAATTTAGCAGATTTACTGGCTGATTTTTCATCCGCGTTCCCGAATGCCATAAACGCAACTCTGCCAGCCCGACAGTTGGATATGCCGATGGCGCATCATTATTCTTTTATTTTTGAACAACAATTGAATAAAAATTTGACGGCTTCAATCGGCTATGTCGGAACGACCGGAAGGAATTTGCTTCGTTTTACAACTCCGAATTTGGGAGCCGGTTCAACCGTTGCTCCGACAAGTCTGACAGTGGACGGTGCTACCAATGCGCCGTTGGTCAGTGGAGTGGTATTCAACATTGCGCGGAGAGAAAATACAATCGGAGCAGTTAACCAATTTGAAACTACTGCGGGTTCGCGTTACGACTCGCTGCAAGCTGAATTACACGGACGTTTTACGACAAACTTCAATTTTCAGATGTCCTACGTTTTCTCTAGCGTCAAAGATGACGCTTCAGACGTTTTTGATCTTGCCGGTGCATTTGCTCTGCCGCAGAACAGTTTGACCTTTGTCGGCGAACGCGCTCCCGCTAACTTTGATGTGCGACATCGTTTTACCTACAACGCCATTTATAATTTTGCAAAAACTGAAAAAGGCAATTGGCGCGGTTGGCTGACCGATGATTTGCAAATTGCGGCAACGGGACGCATTCGCAGCGGTCAACCATTTACGGTCAACAGCATTGTTGATGTAAATCTCGATGGTAATTTAACCGACCGGCTAAATACGACGGACGGGATTGAAATAACCGGAAATCGAAGACAACCTTTGCGTTTAACCACGAATAATCCGTTCGATCTGTTAGCCCCGTTCGGTCAAGACGGAGCAGTCAAACGAAACAGTTTTCGCGCCGGAAATGTGATTGAACTGAATCTGTCAATTATCAAAGCATTTACCTTCGGTTCAAATCACCTGAACTTTCGCGTAGATATTTTTAATTTTATCAACCGCGCCAACTTCGGCGTTCCGGTTCGGCTTTTAGAAGCACCCGGATTCGGCAGTGTAACCAATACGATAACTCCCGGTCGCCGTGTGCAGTTTGCACTTAAATATGAATTTTAGCTTTTGACAAAATTCAGACAATCTTTCTGCGCTCCGGCGAAGAAATTAATTTTTCAAAAAATAGAAAACGGTAATGAAAAACAAAAAGGAGATTAAACAAATGAAAGTAATTAAATATAGTGTTGATAAGTCTATCAATAAATTTGCCTCTGGAATACTAACAAACCTCAAAGTAATGAAACTTTTATGTGCATTATTTTGTTCGAGTTTTCTTTTTGCATCAACGTCATTTGGGCAAGAAATTAATACTTTGAATGTCGTTCCTATCTCTGAAAATCCCATTCAAATTCAGATGAAACGAAAAACTCTAGGTCTATCGGGAGATAATTTTCCAACAGTCAAAGCTAAGCTAACGCTCGAAGAAATGAAAACCGTAAATCAACTTTCGCCAAACGTAGCTAATGCTGTGCGTAATCTTGCAGGCTGCACAACGAACACGCTACCTCGTAACGATGACGGATCAACCGGAGCAATCCCATTGCCGTTCGGCATTAACTTTTTCGGCACGAATTTCACGCAAACTTATGTAAACAACAATGGTAATATTACGTTTAACGGACCGTTAGGAACATTCACACCATTCGGTTTGGATGGAACTAACACTCCAATCATCGCTCCGTTTTTTGCTGATGTAGATACAAGGAATCTTGGCTCAGGAGTGGTTCAATACGGTAATACAACTGTTGATGGTCGTCAGGCATTCTGCGTGAACTATGTCAATGTCGGTTATTACGATCAACATATTGATAAGTTGAATACATTTCAGGTAATTTTGATTAACCGCACAGATACCGGCACAGGTAACTTCGATATTGAATTCAACTATAACCAAATTCGGTGGGAAACAGGAGATTTAAGCGGTGGCACAGGCGGTTTGGGTGGAACTTCGGCTCGCACAGGTTATGCTAATGGTTCCACGTCCCCCAGAATTTTCTTTGAACTACCGGGTTCGGCTGTCAATGGCGGGCTACTTGATACAAATACTACGACCGGATTAACCAACACCTCTACTAACTCTCAGGTAATTGGACGGCACGTTTTCTTCGCTCGCAATGGCAATGTCTGCCAAACAATACCCATTGTTTTTGGACAGAGCATTAATAGCAATTTGAATTCAAATTCCTGTACTATCAACGCAAATCCGACCGAAATTTACAGTTTTGCCGGAACTGCCGGTCAGCAAATCGTTATTTCGATGGATACTGTTGGCACAGGAAATGTCCAACCTCTAATGAATCTGATTGCACCTGATGGAACGACCACACTACAGGGAAGTTCCGGCGATACGAATGCACGAATTCCGGCAAGCGGCTTTTACACATTGCCCGCCACCGGGACATATAGTATTCGGGCATCATCGTTCGGCGGCTTTGGAGATTATGTCTTGTCGTTGGCTTTACAACCGGCGACTACCTGTAATTATTCGCTGTCTTCCGCAAATACGAATGCCGGACCGAGTGGCGGAACTTTTTTCTTTGATGTGGTTTCAGGTACTAATTGTCCGACGGTTTCAGCTAGTTACAACATTGAGAACCCATGGCTCAGGATAATTTCCAATACGGGTGGCAGAGTTACATTTACGGTCGCACCCTACACAGGCGCAACGGATCGCATAGAACTGATTACTGTTGCCGGACAAACCCACACGGTCAGACAATTCGGTGTTAATCCGCCAACGAATGATGCTTTCTCACAAGCGCAAATACTGCCCGGTAGTTCAGGCTTGATCATGGGACGCAACACGAATGCGACGGCTGAGTTAAATGAGCCGATGCACGCCGGTAGTGTAGCAAGCCGTTCAGTCTGGTATCGGTGGACGGCTCCGAGCGACGGATTATACAGTTTTACCACTTCCGGCAGCACTTTCGATACAGTAATGGCAATTTACACAGGTTCGAGTGTCGGCAGTTTGACGCAGATTGCGGCAAACGACAACACGACAAGTTTTGATCAGACCAGTAAGATCAACTTCCGGGCGACTGCCGGAACTGTTTATTCTATTGCGGTTGATGGCAAAAATGGTGCGACCGGCAGTATTCAGCTAGGTTACAGCCGTTACCGTCGCTTATTCCGGCTCTATCTACAAAACTTTAACGGTTTTGCTTCGCCGATCACGCCAACCTCGGTTGTTGCCCGACGACAGGACGGCACGGGAACTCCGGTCAACGGCACACCGATCTCGCTCGGCGTGTATGAGTTCGACCTGCCGGAAGACAACGCTATTTATCAAGTTACTATCGCAGGTCCTGAAGGTATAACATGGCAACCGTCGGTTTATATTATTAACAACTCGAGTGCTGCCTTCAACGAGTTAATGGAGGAAGGCGGACAGACCGGAAATGGTCAGAACCAAACCTCGAATTCTACTAATACCATTCCGAAAAATTTTAAGGGTTATATCTATGGAATCACCACACAAGCAGATTTAGCAGCGTTACAAATAAAAATCTCTTCACCGGGTAACAGCAGTTCAATCTCGCCAAAAGATTGTAATAATCCTAATCCGCCTATCCTCGTTCCGGGCGGACCGGGCGGTACAATGCGGGTTTTATACGAATGTAAAACTCAACCCAATACGGAACATCGGATAATACCTTCCGCGCTAAATAAGGCTTTTACAGTTTCCGTGTTACCGCTTCCGGTGCTGGATAAGGATACGGGTCCGTCGTCGAGTACAGCGTATTTAATTACAGCGACAACCTCGCCGACATTTAATATTAGCGGACGAGTTTTATCGAACGGACAAGGGGTGAGCGAGGCGACAATTGATATTTCATCAGGAAATATGAATGCCCGAACAACCAGCGATGCAAATGGAAATTATATATTTTCCAACCTCGCTCCCGGTCTTACATATACTCTGCAAACAGCTCGAAACGGTTTCATTTTCCAACCGCAGACGGTAATACTGCAAGCTCCCGGAGCTACTCTCGATATTTCAGCACAAACCTGTAACTATTCACTTTCCGGTAATAGTAATTTCGGAGCAAATGGCGGAGCAGGTGAATTCAGTGTTGCGGCAACGACAAATCAGGGTTGTCAATGGTCAGCGACGAATGGCATTAATAGTGAGTGGATCACCATCAACTCTGGCAGTAGTGTCGGCAACGGGCTGGTTCAATTCAATGTTCAGCCAAATATCGGAGTAGCAAGAACCGGCACAATCAGAATTGGAAGTCAAAGTTTTACAGTAACGCAAAGCAACGGCTGCACCTACGCTTTTAGTGTTAACAATCCGACTGTTCCGGCAACGGGCGGGACGGGCAGTTTCACGGTTACGCCGTCAAGCGGCGGTTGCACCTGGACACCGCAGCAGTCGGATTACTGTATGGTTGATCTGACGGGCGGCGGGACGGGCGGCGGGACGGTCAACTATGCGGTCGGAGTCAATCCGGGAGTTTTTCGCACGGCAACGATCAGGATCGGCGAACAACTGTTCACGATCAATCAGCAAGCGGCACCCGGTATTCACCGCACGCCGTTTGACTTTGACGGCGACGGCAGAGCCGACATCGCGGTTTTCCGCCCGTCAAATGCTCTCTGGTATATTCAAACGGCGACGCAAGGAACGCTGATTCAGCAGTTCGGCATTCCGGGCGATGTGCCGCAGGCGGGTGATTACGACGGCGACGGGAAGACGGACCTGGCGATCTTCCGACCGAACGGAGCGACCGGCAGCGAATGGTGGATCAACCGTTCGGGCGGCGGCGGAGTCTTTGCCGCGCAATTCGGCACGCCGACGGACAAGCCGATAGCCGCCGATTACACGGGCGACGGAAAAACCGACATCGCTTTCTGGCGACCTTCGACCGGACAGTGGTTTATTCTGCGCAGCGAAAACTTCAGTTTCTATGCCGCGCCGTTCGGACTTTCAACGGATATTCCCGCTCCCGGCGATTACGACGGCGACGGCAAAGCTGATCTGGCGGTGTTCCGCCCTTCGACCGGCGTGTGGTATCGGCAGATGAGTTCGAGCGGACAATTCGACACGACGCGGTTCGGATTGAGCGGCGATATTCCGGTGGTCGCCGATTATGACGGGGACGGACGGAGCGACATCGCCCTTTACCGCCCGTCCAATAACATCTGGTATCGGCTCATCAACAGTTCAAACGGACAGTTTGTTGCCTATCAATTCGGGTCGAGCGGTGATATTCCAGTGGCGGCGGATTACAACGGGGACAAACGGGCGGATATTGCGACCTATCGCCCTTCGACGGGAACGTGGCTGGTGTGGACGTGCCAGATCAACAGCCTGTTTGCCGGCACAAGATTCGGCTTACAGACGGATATTCCGATCCCCATCCGCTCTTTGCCTTAGTAATTTGAAGGAATCAGGAATCACAGTCTTATTCTAAATATGTGAAGGATGTGCAAACTAAATTTAAGAACCATTCGGAATAGATGAAAGATGAAAGATTATAACTGATAGATTTTATCTGTCATCTTTTATCCGTCGTTTTTCATCTATTCTAAAGTTCATTTCTTAAATTTCTAATTTGCACACGCCTTCAATTATATAATACGAACAATTAGTAAGTAAGTGTGCTAAACTCCAACAATGAGAACAGTGGATTACGTCAATCAGATCAAAGAAACCACCGATGAGTTGAAAGTATTGGAGAATAAAGAAACCAATCCGCGTTTGAGAAAACGATTACAG
>JBBSAX010000052.1:0-24984 GCA_038251885.1 Pyrinomonadales bacterium
AAAAGCCACGCTATTACATCACCGGGTTCGTATGTTTTATTAACTGTCCGTGATACCGGAACCGGGATGGATAAAGAAACTCTTAAAAATATTTTTGAACCTTTTTTTACGACAAAAGTGGTCGGGAAAGGAACAGGACTCGGTTTGGCAACCGTTTACGGTGTTGTGAAACAACTGAAAGGACACATTTTTGTCGAAAGTGAAATAAATGTCGGCACGACCTTTAGCATTTACATACCTTTGATTGATGAAATTCTCCCTCAGCCGAAAATCGAAAACATAACAAATCCTATTCAAAAAGGGTCTGAAACAATTCTCATAGTTGAAGATGAAAAAATGGTACGTGATCTCATCAGGCAGGTTCTGGAAGCCTGTGGTTACAAAACGGTTGAAGCAAGTGATGGTCTTGAAGCACTTTCAATTTTCGAGAAAAACGATTTTGAAATTGATCTCGTGCTGACAGATATAGTTATGCCGAAAATGGGCGGAAGTGAATTGGGCGAACGGCTTTCTGAATTGTATCCCGATTTACCTGTTATTTTTACTTCAGGATATACCGATGATTCAAATTTAAGTGATTTTTTTATCGAAAATGAAACGAATTATATTGCCAAACCTTTTACTTTTGAAGAACTTTCATCGAAGGTCAGAAAGCTATTGGATTTAAGGAAAAAAGACTGAATAAAATGGCGGATTCAATCAAAATAAAAAAATAAATAATAAAGCAACTCAAGTAAAAACTTTGACATCAATTTATACAGACTGAGTATTGAGCAACTTTTGAAATTTTAGAACTTGAGCGATGCTTTTAGTCTTTTCTGATTCCTCCTGTTTCTTTTTCCCCGTCGGGTATGAGACCTGACGGGGTTTTTTTCTTTATTTTTGAATTCCGCGAGCTGTTCGTGCCAACTGTTGCGCTCTCGGCAAACCTTCTACGGCTTTTGCAACTTGTTTGTCTTCTTCGATTAAAACCTGATCCGCCGCGACATTCCCGAATGCGGCAATAGCTAAATTGTAACGCAGACGAATTTTAATGTATTTCTTTTCGGCTTCGATTTGGTTTGGTGATAATGTCCGATTTTGCCAATTTGTCGCATAATTTTTGAATGAATTATAAAGTTCATCGGTGACCGGAAAATCGGTTTGACGAATGCGTTGACCGTATTTTATGCGGTTTGTGATTTTATAATTTTCAAATCCTTTGATTTGTCCGGCGGTGACTTCACGGGCAAAAAAGAAAATCGGGTCAAGTAGAAGGTTTTGCATTTCGTTAAATTCCTGAGATTTTACGATTTCATCCGGTGTAATTCCGTTTCCGCCGTAAACTTTCCTTCCACCGGCTGTTTTTGCCGCCGAATTGTTTTTTTCTTTGTCCGATATATTTATTTTATGATTGTAGTAATCATAAAGATTGCCGTTTGAATAATCACGCTGAATCGAACGTCCCGATGGCGTGTAATATCTCGCGGTAGTCAGAGTCAATCCCGAACTGTAAGGCAGATTTATCACACTTTGCACCAAGCCTTTGCCAAAGGTATTTTCGCCGACGATCAAAGCGCGGTCATAATCTTGCAACGCTCCGGCAACAATTTCCGAAGCAGATGCGCTTCCTTCGTTGACCAAAACCACCAAAGGTAAATGTTCGACGGCACGATTTCTCGATTTCCACGTTAAATTATCAATTCTGAATCGTCCGCGTTGCGAAACGACGGTTTGCCCGCGATCAAGGAATTTTTCCGCGACTCTAACGGATTGTTCGACAATTCCGCCCGGATTTTCGCGCAAATCTAAAATTAAAGAAGTCATTCCTTGTTCGCGCAAATCTTCCATTGCAACATTTAATTCATCTAAGGTCGTGTAATTAAAACCGTTAGCCAGATCAATATAGCCGATTCCGGGACGCAAAAGATAAGCGTCGGGAATCGAGGGTTGAGGAACACGATTGCGGGTTAATTCGACATTTTCAGGTTTTTTCGCTCCGGCGCGTTCGATTTGAAGGCGAACAACCGAACCTTTCGGTCCGCGAATTTTATCACGAACATAAGATGAGGATTTGCCGAGAACATTTTCATCATTGACCGATATTATCTTATCGCCGAAACGTAAATTTGCTTTATATGCCGGAGAATCGGGAAAGGAAGAAGAGATGTAAGTGTCGTATTTTCCGTCTTTTTTATAATTAACGATGGTTGCCCCGATACCATAATATTCACTATTTTGATCTTCGAGGAGTTCTTGGAATTCCGCCGAATCAAAATAATTTGAATGCGGATCAAGGGTATGAAGCATCGAAATGATTGAATTTTTCGTCAATTCATTAAAATCAATCTTTTTTCCGTCAACATAATTTTTGTTTATTATTTCTAATGCTTCTGAAAAATCTTGTGTGACAGCACTTTGAACAGTTTGAACTTTTTGTGTTTGACCACTTTCATCTTTCCGCGCAACTCCGGCAGAAAATGAACTTCCGCGACTGATCTTAAACGGTTCATTTGGCGGCAATTGTGAAACTTCCTTTAGATTCTTTTGGGAAAAGACAGAAAAATTTCCCAATAGAGCCAACAAAAGTGCAAAAAATAAATTTCTCCTCATAGTCAAAAGCCTCCAATTTAAACAATTCGCCGTATATCTCTGTTAGAATATGCAAAGACGAAAGTTAGAAGTAAAAATGTTTGGACAAATGTTACAAATTAAGATGGCGTAATGCAACCTTTAATGTTTTGAACATTTCGTACCTATTTTGTTTATGCTTTCTAATATAACTAATTATCCGTTATTTCCACAATTTAAATTTTTTTTTTATGGCTTGATAAATGCTTGTAAAATAAGCGAGAATCTTTATTTATGACCGATGAGAATAAAAATAATCTGGAAGCAAAACTTCGTTCGGTTATTGAAACGGTTGATATTGCAAATGCTTTGATTGAACCGCTAACCAAATCAATCGAAAATCTTTTGCATATTTCATCCGCGCAAATGAATTCCGAAGAAGCGTCAGTTTTAGTCCGTGATGGAAACGAAGGCGATTTACGCTTTATTTCGGCAATCGGAAAAGTCGCGCATCATTTGATAAATATGCAAATTCCTTCAGGCAAGGGAATTGCCGGCTTTGTTTTTTCCTCCGGGCAACCGATGGTAATTGCCGATGTTGGTGAAGAAGACAGTTTTTACGCCGAAATTGATAAAAAAACCGGATATTCGACACAAACTTTGCTGGCAACACCTTTGCGGCACAATGGCGAAATTATCGGTGTTTTGGAATATGTCAATCGAATCGGTGAGCCGCCGTATGAGTCGTTTTCTTCGGTAGAAATGGACAATGCCGCTGTATTTGCCGAAGCCATCGCTTCGCTTGTCCACGCCTATGAATCAGCAAAACTTTTTCACGATTTTACCGAAAAAATGCTCTCGGTTGATGAAGAATTCCAATTTGCCGAGGTTAGAGAATGGCTGGAAAGCTTGAGAAATGCTTCTGAACACAAGGAAACACTGGATTTAGCAGTTTTGGTTAGGGAACTTTCCAGTCGCGGCGAAGAAGAACGTCGGATGTGCCAGAGAATTCTGGAATCAATCTTGGAGTATTGCGACAGCAAAGCCGAAACGAGTTATTTATCCTTTTAATTTGTCAGAAAAATAAGGTTTTTTTCGCCAATCAAATCAAATGAAATTATGACGGAAGTTTCAGGATACGAATCAAACGAATTTTTAACAATGTCAACATATTTCCAAATTGATGAAAGTTGGAAACTGCGGACTGGTAAAGGTGTGAATGTTGCCATTATTGACAGCGGAATTGACGGCAATCATCCGGCTTTGCAAGGGAAACTGAAAGAATCCGTCGAAGCAAAAAGTGATAATAAAAAAGTTATTTTCGAACCGACCGAAATTGGAGATTCTGCCGGACACGGAACAGCCTGCGCGGGAATTATTTCAAACATTGCGCCGGATGCACATTTTTACAGCATTAAGGTTTTAGGCGCAAGCGGCTTGGGCGACGGGCAAGCATTTCTCGCCGGACTTGAATATGCCATCAAAAAACGCTATCGAATTATTAATTTAAGTTTGGGAACAACCAGACCGCAATTATTCGCGCCTTTACACGATCTACTCGACCGCGCATATCAAGCCGGTTGCATCGTTGTCGCAGCGGCAAATAATCTGCCGCATCCGAGTTTTCCATCGGTGTTTTCATCATCGCTTATTTCCGTCAGCAAAAATGAAGAGACCGATCCGTTTAATTTCGGTTTCAAATACGGCGAAGTCATCGAACTGACCGCACCGGGCGTAAATGTCCGAACGTCTTGGCTCAATAATTCTTATAAACGTCTGACGGGAAACAGTTTCGCTTGCCCGCACATCGTCGGAATAATTGCACTTCTGCTCGAAACTTATCCGAATCTCACGCCCTTTCAAGTCAAATCCGCCCTCTACGCAATTGCCGAAGAAAATCAAAGAAAGGAAAAAGAAGCAGAATCGGAAGCAGAAAAAACGGAAGAATAAACATCTCATAATAAGAAACCATTTTGCTATTTAATCCGTAAAATGCTTTGATTAAATGAACCTTTCTAACAAATTTCTAAGGAGTAAAAATGAATAACAGATTTATTTATTCGGCTGCAATGGTTATGATTTTGTTAATTTTCGGAATCAATACTTTTGCTCAAAAAACAAATAATAAAAATATGGATAAAATGTCAGGGAATTTTCAGCTTCCGCCACTAAAAATTGAGCAATACACGCTCGATAACGGTTTAAGAGTTGTTTTGAATCAAGATAAGTCCGTTCCGGTTGTCGCCGTCGCGGTTTATTACGATGTCGGTTCGCGCAATGAACGACAGGGACGCACGGGCTTCGCGCATCTTTTTGAACATATGATGTTTCAGGGTTCGGAAAATGTCAAAAAAGCCGAGCATTTTCAATACATTTCAAAAGCCGGCGGCACGATGAACGGCACGACCAGCACGGAAAGAACAAATTATTTTGAAGCAGTTCCGGCAAATCAGTTGCCGCTGACTCTTTGGCTCGAATCTGACCGGATGCGTTCGCTTGCCGTTACCGAAGAAAATCTGACGAATCAGCGCAACGCCGTTCAGGAAGAAAAACGCTTAAATTACGATAATCAACCGTATGGCGAAGTTTTTAATACCTTAAATGAAATGGTTTATAAAAACTTTTCCAATTCGCATTCTACAATCGGCTCGATGAAGGATTTAGACGATGCGACGGTTGAAGACATAAAGGAATTTTTTAGAATCTATTACGCACCGAACAATGCGGTTTTATCAATTTCCGGTGCGTTTGACGAAAAAGAAGTAAAACAATTGGTTGAAAAATATTTCGGAACAATCAAAAATCAACCCAAACCGGAGGCAATAAATGTCAGCGAACCGAAGGAAGTTGCAGAAACTTATAAAAAATACGAAGACAAACTTGCACCTTTTCCGGCATTTTTAATGGGTTGGAAAATTCCGGCTCGCGGAACTGATGAATACAATGCGCTTGCTTTAGCCGGAAAATTATTATTTGAGGGCGATTCTTCAAGACTTTATCAAAAACTCGTCAAAGGCGACGAATCGGTCGTGCAGCTTTTCGGAATCAACGACGAACGGCGCGGACCTTCGGGCATTGCCATCGGCGCAATTCCGAAACCGGGACAGGATTTAAGCAAGATTCGCGCGGCGATTATGAATGAGATCAAAGATTTATCGCAAAACGGACCGACTGCCGAAGAAATGATGAAAGTGAAAAATCAGTTGATCAATGACGCAGTTCGTTCGCGTCAATCTTCGATGTCGAGAGCGCAACAAATTGCTGAATTCGCGCTGTATGACGGCGATCCGACATTGATAAATTCCGAACTCGACAAACTTTTAAAGATTACGCCCGAACAGATCAAAAACGCGGTCAACACTTTTTTGAATACCGAAAACCGCGCTTTGCTCGATGTTGTTCCGGCTGGACAAAAATAATTTAACCAAACGCAAAATAGGGAGTTTTATAGAATGAAAAAATTAATAAAATTGATAAGCCTTGTGGCTATAATTTCGGCGTTTGGCACAAATATCTTGGCACAAAATATGAATGAAGATTTTCGCAAAACTGCGCCTGCGCCGCTCGCGCCCGTTCCTTTTAATATACCGAAACCGTTTGAAACGACTTTGCCGAACGGTTTGAAGGTTGTAATCTTTGAAGACAAACGGCTTCCGCTCGTCAGCTACCGTCTGGCGTTTCCTACGGGAGACATCAACGATCCGAAAGATAATATCGGCTTAACATCGGCAGTAACTGCAATGCTTAATGAAGGCACGAAAACCCGATCAAGCAAGCAATTTTCCGATGAAGTCGAACGACTCGGCGCAAATGTTTCGGCGAGTTCGACTTCTGACAATACGATCATTGCCGCGTCAGCTCTATCGCTTTACGGTTCGGACGTTTTGAAATTAATGACGGATATGGTTTTGAATCCGACATTTCCCGAAAGCGAACTGAAACTTTACAAACAAAATACGATTGAAGGTTTGAAATTTCAGCGTTCGCAACCCGGTTTTCTTGCCGATGAACAAACCGCGCGGATTTTATACGGCTCAAATCCGTATAGCGTAACTTCGCCGACGGCAACGGACATCGAAAAATTAACGCCGGAAAAACTTTCCGCATTTCACAAAAAAATGTTCGTTCCGGGAAATGCGACTTTGATCGTAGTCGGCAATGTCAATCGTGATAATTTACTGAAAGAAGTTAAAGAAAGTTTTGGGAATTGGCAAAAAGGAACGGTTGCCGCGATGAAGTTTTCCGCGCCGCCTGTTCGCCAAGCAACGACTTTGACGATTGTTGATCGTCCGGGTTCGGCGCAGTCGAATATCGTTTTGGCAAATATTGCGATTGACCGCGCAAGTCCCGATTATTTTCCGGTCTTGGTTATGAATCAGGTTCTCGGCGCGGGCGCGTCGGCTCGTTTATTTATGAATCTGCGCGAAGAAAAAGGTTATACTTACGGCGCATATTCTTCGTTCGACACACGCAGACAAGCCGGTTCTTTCGAAGCGACCGCCGAAGTTCGCACAACTGTAACGGGTGATTCGCTCAAGGAATTTTTCTATGAATTAAACCGAATCCGCGACGAAAAAGTTCCCGAACAGGAATTAAAAGATGCGAAAAACTTTTTGACAGGAGTTTTCCCGCTTCGCGCTGAAACGCAGGAAGGGTTGACGAATTTGATTACGTCACAGCAACTTTATAATCTTCCGGCGGATTATCTGCAAACTTACCGCGACAAAATCAGCGCGGTTACGCCGGACGAAGTTGCCAGAGTTGCAAAAAAATATATCACGCCCGATAAAACCGCAATTGTCATCGTCGGCGATGCCGAAGAAGTTTTGCCGCAGGTGAAAACTTACGCAAAACAAATCGAGATTTTTAATACCGAAGGCGCGAAACAAGACATCGCAAATTATGGTAAAGCAAAAAGCGGTGAAGCCGTAAATGTTGGCGGAAAATGGGATTTGACCATCGAAGCGCAAGGTCAAAAATTGCCTGTTTCGCTCGAATTAATGCAAGACGGCAATAAAGTTACCGGATCGCTCAATTCAATGCTCGGCAAAGGTGAAATCACGAGCGCAAAAGTCAGCGGCAACAAACTCAGCGGAACTGCTTCGAGCGAAATGCAAGGTCAAAAAGTCGAACTGACAATTAACGGAACCGTCGAAGGCGACACGATGAAAGGTACGATAAACACGGGAATTCCCGGATTTCCGCCGCTTCCGTTTGAAGGAAAACGCGCCGCCGGAACAGTTTCTAATAATGAAACTACTAAACCATCAACCACCGCCAAAAACATCGCCGGAAATTGGAAAGTCGAAACTTTTGCTGGCGGTCAAGCCGTAACCGTGAATGTTAAATTTGAACAAAGCGGCGATAAATTGAGCGGAACTCTTTCATCGGATGTCGGCGACGGCAGCGTTTCAGAAGGCAAAATTAGCGGCGATAATGTTGATGCAACTTTGTTACTCAGTTTTCAAGGTCAACCATTAACCGTAATTTTGAAAGGCAAGTTAGAATCTGATACAAAAATGTCGGGAACTCTCACGCCGGAAGGCTTGGGACTCGGTGATTTGTCATTTACGGGAACGAAAGAAAAATAGTTTCTACACTTAAAATTAAAAAGCGGCGTTCAAGATATGAACACCGCTTTTTTTACTCATTTATTGCTTGATATAATCCATTTCGACTGCCAATGATTCTTCGCCTTCGGGCGTAACATTGTGCATTATGATTTTGAAGGAATCTTCATTCTCGTATTTTATTTCCGTTTTCCAGCCCCAATCGGGATGATCGGGAACGGAGTAAAAGCCTTTGACTTTTATTGAATTTCCTTCAAAAGTTCCGTCGAAATTCATAAATTTGTCGCCATTGTGCCACGAATCAATCCAAACCACTTTGACCGAATCTTTTTCGCTTCCGACAATCAACATTCCGGCTTGCGGTTTTTCTTCATAAATCCACGTATATTCGATTTTCAAAAATTTACCAATTGCCGCCAACTCGACCGAACAATCGGAAGCAGATTCATTTAACGGATTTTCTTCGATCCAAGTCGTGTGCAAGCGATTTGTTCCAGACCAATTGCCTGCCAAACTATTAAAGTTTTCGGGAATACTCATTTATTTTCTCCTATAAAATTTGAGTTCAAGAAAAAAGTGAGGTTTTGAGTTGTGAGCGAGGTTGTGTTACTGGCTTTTTGGAGAAAGCAGGACGGTCAATTTCACAACTCAAAATTAGTCTGAAGTCTGGAAAAGTCTAGGAAGTCTAGGAAACAAAGTCATCTGACTTCTAAGACTTCCCACTTTCCAGACTTCCTAGACTTAAATCAACTTGCCCGTCTGAGCGGCGTTTGAACTTCGGTTACGTTAGATTTTTGCATATCTTGCAAATGCTGAATCAAACTCGAAGCCGCGCGTTTTGAAAGTTCGTCGGTTTTGCATTGCATAACATTTTGACTTTCTTCATCAGGATCAACGCTCATTTCTCTGGCAATTGCGCGAATCATTCCGAGTTGTTTTGCCGTTACTAAATCCGAAAGACTACGCGCAATCGGATTTGCCGGAAATTCATTATTTCCGCTGTTTTGATGATCTGACGGAACTGCGCCTTCGCGTTCGATTGTGTCGGATTCTTTTTTGTAAAGATCGCGGGCGATTCCGAATTTTACGGCGGCACGTTTGAGTGCGTCGTGTTCGGCTTTTTTAATTCCCATTTCCGATTGAGCCAAACCTGTTCCAATCCCTTCGCGCGTGATTCCGTCAATATTGATTGCGACCGTAACAGTCATAATATCGCCGATTTGCCGAATATCGCGGATCGAATGCGTCCAATTTGGCGCGGTTTCGTCCAAAATGTCAGCAACTGTGTGCCATTCGACATAATCAACCATTTGTACATTTCCGTTTCTATCGCGCCAACCTTCGCGCTGTTTCACCAAATGCGGATCAACATTTTTACGCAGTTCGTGCAAAGTGCTGGTAAAATCTAAAACATTGCTCGGTTGTTCGGTTTCAACCGCTTCTAAATTCATTTCTTGTCTCATTTGTATTTCTCCTTTAGTGTTCGCAAGTTGATTCGACTTTTGAGCATTTTGCGCTTCGGTTTGTCCAATAACCGAAACATTCTCAAAAATCTCATCTGACCTCTGTTCACCGCGCACGGACTCGCGCGATTCAGTAGCGATTTTGTCTCTATTAACAACCTTTTCGTGTTTCACCTCGATTTGAGTTTCAACTTTTAAAGGTTGTTTTGTGGCAGATTCTGTATTTTTTGCGACAACGGCGAATTTCACCGCTAAAATGTGTTCACAACGAAATTTCGAATCGCCGACAGCCGCTTCTTCATACTCCAAACAATTGCAACGGATAATTCCTTCAGAATCGCGCCAAACATCGTAACTCGTTTGTCTGCCGCGCAAAGAAGGCGTAGAAACGACAAATTTATCGCCTTCACGATTCACCAAACCCATCGCTGCGATTGATCTGGCTCTTTTTTCACGTTTCTCCGTTAAATTTTTTTCTTCTGTTGTTGCAGTCATTTTTATTTCCTTCCTTTTTAGTGCAATCTGTTGATTTATCAACTGTTTGCATATTAGATTTAACCTGTTCGTTTCATCTATGAAACATTGTATCAGAACAATTATTTTGTTGCAAGCGTGAAACGAGGTGTTGCATCTAAAATATCTTTATGATACATTGTTTCACGTAGAGGACGGTTAAGAGATTTTTTATTAAAAACGATCTCAAAATCGAAAAATGAAATAGGTAATTGGAGAAAAAAATTATGGCTTACAAAAATGAAAGTCTAATCAACACACAGGAACTCGGACGCGCCATCAAACGCCGTCGTGAAGAATTAAGTTTAAGTTTGCGTGATGTCGCGGACGTAACAAATGTTTCGGCTTCGACGCTCTCGCGCATTGAAAACGGAACAGGAAAACCCGACGCTGATAACATTGCGCGTTTAACGAATTGGCTCGATATGCCGGTTGACCGCGTGATGAAAAGACAAGGCAAATCGGAAGATGTCGAAGCGGTTGTTTACTATCCGCACGAAGCAACGCCGGAAATTGTCGAAGCGCATCTGCGTGCCGACAAAAATTTAACCCCCGAAACAGCCAAGGCGTTATCCGAACTTTTCCGCGTTGCTTACACACAATTCAGCAAACCGGAAAATAGGTAAAATTCTGATTGATTAGGTTAAAAAAATGAAAATAGCAACTCAGATCGGACAAATAGAAAATGAAATGGCGGGCGAAAAAGGTTTTACCGTTGACACATCTTTTGTTCTATTCTTTCTGGCAATCGAATTCGGGCAGACATTCGGCGGACTCGGTTTTGAAAGCATATTTTTGGCAATCACGCTTTTAACGGTCGCTGTTTTGCCGTATTTCGCATATTCGGGCGAAAAACCCGAATTCGGGAACTGGCTTTTCGGGAGAAGTCTGATTCTCGGTTTTGCGATTATCTTAGGCATAATTTTCAAACAATCTTTGGGCATAGTTTTGCCCGAAGATTTCAAATTTATGCCGATGACTCTGCTGATTGTTTCAGCAATGCTGAGTTGCTACATTCAATTTTACAGTTTTCTAAAACTTCGTTTGGCAAAATAGGCAAAAGGCGAACGAAAATAAAAACGCGCTTGATCAAATGATCAAGCGCGTTTTTTATCTGTATAATGGAGCCGACGATGGAACTCAAACCGGCGACCTGATGATTACAAATGTTATTTTAGAGTTTTGTTTATTTTAGAGTTTTTTACTTTAGTTGGTAATAATCAGCATTTTAAGGATTTTAATTTATCTCACTTTACTTGTGTGTTTTTAATTTTGGCACATTTGACACACAAAATTTATTCAGTTCTTTCAATCAATTCGGCTGAGTCATCACTCGGCAAATTAACATCTTTACTTACCTTAAATGAATTCATTTCTTCTGTTGGATAAAGCACAAGCAGATTTGCAAATTGATCGTATCCGTCTTTTTTGCATCAAGGACAAGCGGGATGATTCGTGTGATGAACCTAAACATTAGCTAAAAAAAGTCTGATAACAAAATATGTTCTCAGCGGTAAAATGTATCTGTAAAACAGTAACAATATTCTGGTTAATACTTCCTCATTAATTTCTTCACCTTGTTTTTCAGTCCATCTATTATTTCTCTTATCTTCTTTGTATTCGAATATAAATCACAGTTGGAGAAAAGGTTTAGGCATCATGACTCCTTAATTAATACCTCGAACTGCAAGGTATTGAGTCTTCCTTTATTGGCGAAAAATATCCAATGCGACATTTTAGGCATATGTAAACGTCCCGCAATTATGTCGTCGGTTTTTTTATATCACGATGAACGAATCCCGCCGCGTGTGCTTCATCCAATGCCGATGCAACTTGAATCGCAATCTCCAAAACAGATTGGTAACTTAACGAATTATCCTTCGCATACGCATTCAAAGTCTTGCCGTCAATAAATTCGGTCGTAATAAAATATGTGTTTTCAAACTCGTTAATTTCATAAATCGTAATATATTCGGATGATTCAACGCCGAAGCAGATTTCGCCTCACGAGCAAAGCGGCTTATTCGGTCTTTATCTACGGCAAATTCGGACGGCAGAATCTTCAACGCAACCTTGCGGTCAAGTTTCGTATCCTGTGCCAAAAACACTTCGCCCATTCCGCCTTTGCCGATTTGTGGGATTATGCGGTAATGCGACAGATTTGAATTCTCTTAGAGGTTTTTGTTCATCGCTCTACTTTAAGTTAAAAGGGAATACCTAACAACCCAATTTGATGCTATTTCCAATAGTCGCCAAGATGAACGGCATTCCGTTTTTATTCTTCGGAATACTCAGTCCATCTTGGCGACTATCAATTATTACAGATTGACTACAGGTTTATATATTTTCGTCTGCCATATTTAATAAAATTTATACAGCTTTTGCGGTAGAATGTGCTTTCCCGGCGGCGGCGTTGTCAAAATATTCTAAAAAGCTGATTGCTTTACCGTCTTTGACCTCAATAATATGCACGAAACCAGAATCGTATTGTTTGTTAGTTATTTTTGAGCGAACTGACAAATCTCCTAAAACGACAACTTTATCGCCTTGAGCAATATATTCATTCGGCTGAATTTTTAGAAATTCTTCATATTCGTTTATTTCGGTGAGAAACTTGCCGATATTGTCGCGTCCCGTAAATGTGGTTTCCAGCGGAACATTTTCCATATCGGGCGAATTCCAACTGGCATCTTCCGAAAGGGTATTCAAAAACCCTTCGAC
This sequence comes from Pyrinomonadales bacterium, assembly GCA_038251885.1. Classification (GTDB taxonomy): domain Bacteria; phylum Acidobacteriota; class Blastocatellia; order Pyrinomonadales; family Pyrinomonadaceae; genus JAHCHG01. Next base: position 12,818 of record JBBSAX010000052.1, read on the forward strand.
ATCGCCTGAGTTAAATGTTTCGTATAATCGTTCTGCCAATTTTGTGTTTTCTTGCTCGTTCATAATTTTTGTTCTCCTTGTTTTTTAGTTTTGTAATTGTTGACGATTCGCAGATTTTGATTTTAGCCTTTTTTATTAGCTACTTTCATTTTTGGTGTGGTCGTTAATTGCTAATAAACTTTAGGAAGTTACGGCAATATCCAAAGTTTAATGCCTTCGTTCGGAGCTTCGGAGTCCACCAATTTGAAAAATGTTTTTAATCTTTTGCGGGCGATTCCTCTTTTTGTTAATTGGGCGAGGATTTCTTTTTCTTTTTGGCGGAAAACTCTTTGGGAACGCTCGTAAATAACGATGTTACCGCGACTTTTCGGGTATTGCTTGAGAATTGCGATATAACCTTCGACATCGAGCGGAGTGGTGCAACCGAAGGCGGCATAAGAAAATTTCTCAGTATAAACAAAAGGTTCGGTCGGCATTTCAAATTTTTCCGATGTTTCATCAACACTTTTCTTAGGTGCGGGTGGTTCTGCACCGTTCGGAACAAGCCAAAACTCGATTACTACGGATGAATCGCCGTCGCCGTTTAAGAACATATAACGGTTAAAATCTAACCGTCGCATTTTAATATATTCTCTTATCTGCTGTGCGGTATTGGTGCGTGTGCGTTGTTTGCCATTGAGAATTATATAGCCCATCGCGTTTGGATCGTTTTGCATAGAAACTGAAAAACTATCAAATTGAGCCATCAACGATTCGCAATTTTCAAAACGAAATTCGGCGTTCAAAACAGCCTGTGGTTTATTTTCGGTTTGTGTTTGATCCGCAGATTTTTCTTGTGTAGGTGGTTTTGCTCCGGGCGGGACAAGCCATAATTCGATTTCTGCCGTTTTATCTCCGTCAACATTTAAGAAAACAAAATTTTTCATATCGAAGGCACGCATTTTGAGATAATTTCTAATCTCTTTTTCGGCGGCGGTTCGGGCGGATTTGTTTCCTTTTGTGATTATATAGCCTTTAAGCGTCGAATCATTTTGCATTTGCACTATAAAGCTATCAATTCGTGCCATCATATCTTCAAGATTGGTGTAGCTAAACGAATCAATCAAAATGGCTTGAGGTTTATTTTCGTCAATATCAACGTTTTTATAAAAAGAAAACATTGAATATATCTGATACTGAGTTCCCGAATCTTTGATAATGGATTTAACATCTTCAAACAGCAGATCAATGACCTCTTTTTTTGTTTGACCTGCCAAATCCGTGCGTTTGTCCCATTTTTCAATGACTAACTTAGCTTCATTTTTGTCGGGTGAAAGTCTTGTAACTACGCCTTTTAATTCTTCGATCAAAGCGATGGCAGCTTTATCTCCCATTGGTTCGTCAGCCTTATTTTGTGCCGATATACCAATGCTCAAAGCCAGACTCATTAATACAAAAACAACCATATTTCTTGTCCAATTCGATCTATTTATAACTTTCATTTTTTTCATTTTTTTCTTTTTGTCTAAACTTTGCAACGGTAAAATCCATCAATTTTTTATGGTATGAATTCTGAGTTTTTATTTGAATATTCGGCTAGGCATCAATTTCCAACATCCTTCCATCTATCTTCTTTTTCAAAGGTTGGTTTCGCACTATTTGTTTTATTATATCTCCCTTCAAAATCGCCACATTCTGCCGAACTGCCACCCTTGAAACTGTCAATCGAAAAATCCAAATATCCGGCACCGAAAGTCAACGTGAGATAACAACCGTCAAACGGTGCATAAGTTCCCTCTGTTCCGTCAATATAAGCCTCGCCAATACTATTGACTTCGCCGTTGGATTCAAGTTGCATTTTTAATGTTCCGCCGCCTATCGCCAAAATTTTTACCTGATTTCCACTATAGCTCCAAGTGCCGTTGACCTGATTTGCAGTCGCGTTTCCGCCTCGCCTCTCGTTTTCTACATCATCCTATTTACGCAACTTGGTATTACAACTTCAAATCAGGGGATAAGTATTTACCAATGTTATCAGAGTTATTAGACGAAGTTGAAGTTAGACTTCGCCAAATTGTCCGTGAAGAGGTTAGCGCGGCTTTATTGGAATCAAAAAACCAACACTTAATCTTCAAAAAGTAAATACGGTCGAAGAGATAAATAAGCCCGAAGCTACAAATAAGGACGAGAGAAATAGACCAAATAATCAAAAGGATTTTCCGCAACTTCTAACAGCTCCGCAAGTTGCCGATATTTTAGGTTTAAAAGCGGCACCAATTTATGAACTCACTCGGCAACGTGAAAGCAATGGTTTTCCCGTGATCGTTTTAGGTGAAAAATAATACAGATAAAGTAAAGAAGCCATTTTGAAGTAGATGGAAAGAGATTATAAGTGTTATTTTTGGTCGCTCATTTTCTCAATTAAATCAGCCGAATCATTACTTGGTGAATTTACATTTTTGCTCACTTTGTAAGAATCCATTTTGTTCGCCGGAAATGGTGCAAGTAACTTTTGTAAATTGTCTATATCATTTTCTTTTGCGTCTAACCATTGATCGTAATCTTTCGCTTTGAGAATTACGGGCATTCTATCGTGAACAGGTTTTAAGACTTCGTTTGCTTCGGTTGTAATAATCGTAAAAGTTTCGATCTGTTCGCCGGAATCTTTATCAAGCCAATTTTCATAAAGTCCGGCAAAACCGAAAACGTCTTTTTCTTTGAGATAGAAATAAAACGGTTGCTTTGCGCCTTTGGACGCCTTTTGCCATTCATAGAAACCGCTTGCCGGAATGATACATCTTTGTTTTTTGAAGGCATTTTTGAATGATGCTTTTTCGCTTAAAGTTTCGGCTCTGGCATTTATCAATTTACTGGCAAATGAATCATCTTTTGACCAACTCGGAATCAAACCCCAACGCAGAGAATCAATTATTCTTTCGCCGCTCGCTTCGAGAATAACGGGAATGTTTTGAGTCGGCGCGATATTAAAGCGTGGCGCGAAAAGCTGTTTGTCTTTTATTTTTACGCTGAATTCTTTTTCGATCTCTTTCGGTTTAGCTTTATTTGTAAATCTTCCACACATTGTTTTAACTTCCTTTATTTTAACTTTAATGAACTGTCATCAATTCCTTCCAGTTTGTCGTATAGCTTTGGCTTTTTCTCGTTTGCTTCATTTTCCAACTGCCTTCAGTTTTCACAGATGCGAATCTTACGCTGTCTTTGCCGAATTTTTGATTGATCTCGTCAATCGCTTTCATTAGCTTGTGCTGTTTCTGGAAGCGTTCATCGTCAAACATTCGCTTTGTGAGTTTTTCCGCCGGAACAAGTCCGCTTAGGATTATTCCTGCTTTTCGGTATTCGTAATGCTCTTTGTAGATTTTTTCTAAGGTTTTAGTTGCCCAAAACTGCAATTCTTGGTTGCTGTCGGTTGGATAAGTTGATGTGTAAGTTGCCGAATTTGAGTAATCAGACGGAACAGGTCGGAAACGGTCGGTTGAAATAAAGACGGTTACGGCATTGGCGGCGAGTTCGTATTTTCTTAACTTTTCGCAAGCACGGGTTAAAAAGAAAAGCATCGCTTCTTTCAGGCTTTTGTAATCATTGACGGTTTCGCCGAAACTTCTCGAACAGGTGATATTGTGTTTCTTGGTCTGGACAAGTTCAAACGGCAGACATTTGATGCCGCGAAGTTCGAGCGCGATTCTTGCACCGACAACCGTTAAAAGTCTTCTGACAAACCGATTATCGGTTTCCCGCAATTGCCAAGCGGTTTTTATATCATTATCTCGAAGTTTCAAAGACGAACGATAACCGATTCCCCAAACATCTTGAATAAGCGTATCTTTCAAAACACTTTCAGTTTGAGCGGAACGATAAAGATTCAAAACGCCTCTCGTTTCTTTTATTTTCTTTGCGCGTTTATTGGCGATCTTTGCCAGAACCTTTGTTTCGGCAATTCCTATCGAAACGGGAACGCCCGTCCATTTATACATCTTTTCGCGGATGGTATGAGCCAGATTGTTCAGTGATTTCTTACGCGGCTCAAGTGATAAAAAGGCTTCATCTATTGAATAAATCTCGATTTCCGGCGTGAAGTTTTGCAAAAGATTCATTATGCGCCCGGACATATCGCCGTAGAGAGCATAATTTGATGAAAAGATTTCCGCGTCGTGTTCATCAAGAAGAGATTCGACTTTGAAAAGAGGTGCGCCCATCGTGATACCGATTTCTTTGGCTTCTTCCGAACGGGCAATGACACAACCATCATTATTCGATAGAACGACAATCGGTTTGCGCTTGACGGACGCATCGAAGACACGCTCACAGGATGCGTAAAAGTTATTGCAATCAAGTAAGGCGATGGCGTTATTGCTCATATTTTTTAATGACGATTAAATGACACGATGACTTTTCCCCAAATCTCGAAGTCCATTTCTTCCGTGATTTCAATCGGTTGATAATTGTCGTTTTTCGGCAAAAGCAGAATTGCGCCGTCATCGTCCATAAAAAGTTCTTTGACGCACATTTCAGAACCGATTCGGGCGATGACAATATCGCCGGATTTCGTTTCGACTTGGCGATCAACAACTAAAGTCGAATTCGGTTTTATTCCGGCTTCGATCATCGAATCGCCTTCCGCCCGAACAAAAAATGTCGAAAAAGGATGACGAATCAATTCTTTATTTAAATCAATTGACGTTTCGATATAATCATCCGCCGGACTTGGAAAACCCGCTGAAACACGGCACAAAAAAAGCGGAATGAGAAAAGCATCGGCAAAAGAATGATTTGCGTAATCAGTTTGTTCGCCTAAAAAGACATCGGTTTTAGAGTCTTCATCGTGGTTCATAATGAAAAAAATCAGAGTTTATAAAATTTCTGCTGTGAAACAATGTATAACATACAATACAAAACTTTTCCAGTTATGTTAGGATAAATTCATTTAAGTTTTCAATTGTTCGATTTTGTCTTTATAATCTAAATAAAAATATCTGCTGATTTTTAGCATTTTGAAATCAAATGAAAATTAATGCTCAAACTCCCAAAATAGTTTTAAACAAAGCCTTTTTGAAACAAAGACCTTTGCGAAGTGAAATTGAAACTTTCAAAGCGAATTTGAAAACTTTGCTTTCAAAGGTTGAAACGAAGGAATCCGAAGAAAATAAGAAGAATCACGTTCGGGATTTTCTGCTCGATACATATTACAAAGGCAGAAACGAAGTAAATACGAAAGACCGCAAAGACCTTGTGATTCATCTCGGCAAAACGAATGAATCAAAGGTTGGCGTGATTATTGAAGCCAAAACGCCGGAAAGCGCGGATATGGTCAGGCTTAATAAATTGAACGCTAAAGCCTTTCACGAACTTGTTTTGTATTATTTTGACGAACGGCAAACGAAAGACAATTCAGAATTGAAAAATCTTGCGATAACGAACACTTACGAATGGTTTATTTTTGACACGAATGTCTTTGATAAACAGATTTATCGGAACACGCAGATCAAAAATCTTTATAAAACCTACAAAAACGACAAAAAAGATAATCCATTCTTTTATGAAGAATTTCGCAAAATAATTGAAAATCTCGATGAAGAAATAATTTGCACACATTTTGATTTAAGAAATTATAAAACCTTTCTCGACAACGAAGATTTAGAAGACGATAAAAATCTCATCGAACTTTACAAAATCCTTTCGCCGTTTCATCTGCTCAAAGAACCGTTTGCCGAAGACAGCAACGCGCTGAATAAGCCGTTTTATGACGAACTTTTGCACATCATCGGACTTGAAGAAGTAAAGGTTAAATCGAAGTCAATCATTCGCCGGAAAGAAGAAGGCAACCGCGATCAAGGCTCTTTGCTTGAAAATGCGATGACGATGTTGAAATCGAAAGACAGTTTGCGAAAAGTGAAAGGCTACGACATTGCAGAAGCCCGCACGACAGTAAGGGCGCAAACCGAAGACACACTTACTAACGTGCGTGTTTCTGCATCGGAAGACCGATATTTTAATGTCGCTTTGGAACTTTGTTTGATTTGGATAAACCGGATTTTGTTTCTTAAACTTCTCGAATCGCAGCTTGTCAGTTATCACAAAGGAAACCGCGAATTTCGTTTTCTGAACATTGAAACAATCAACGAATTTGACGAACTTTTTACGCTTTTTCACCAAGTTTTAGCGCGAAAGTTGGAAGATCGAAACGAAGACATCAAAGAAAAATACAAGCGCGTTCCATATTTGAACAGTTCGCTATTTGAGCCGAGCGAATTGGAAGATCAAACAATTACAATCGAATCTTTGAAGGATTCGGCAACGCTCGATTTTAACAAAACGACGATTCTCAAGAAATACAGAGCGGAAAATAAGACATTTACAACGCTGGAATATCTCTTTAAGTTTCTGGATGCTTATGATTTTGCGAGCGAAGGCGTGGAAGATGTTCAGGAAGATAATCGTTCGTTAATAAATGCGTCGGTTTTGGGAAAGGTTTTCGAGAAAATCAACGGTTACAAAGACGGTTCGATCTTTACGCCCGGATTTATCACGATGTATATGTGCCGTCAGGCAATCCGTTTGGCAGTAATTCAAAAGTTCAAAGATAAATACGGTTGGAATATCGAAGAATTTGCAGACATTAAAAACTATCTTGCAGACAGACGAAGCGCAAAAGATATTCTTGAATTTAACGAACTTGTCAATTCGCTTCACCTTTGCGATCCGGCAGTCGGAAGCGGACATTTTCTTGTTTCTTCGCTCAATGAAATCATTGCGATAAAGTGCGAACTCGGAATTTTGGCTGATGAAAAAGGCGTTCGTCTTTCGGATTATCAGATTACGATTGAAAATGACAAATTTATAATCACGGACGAAAGCGGCGATATTTTCGAGTATCAGATCAACGAAAACGGTAAACCGACCGACAAAGCGCAAAGACTTCAAAAAACTTTGTTTCACGAAAAGCAGACATTGATCGAAAACTGTCTGTTCGGCGTTGATATAAATCCGAATTCGGTCAAGATTTGCCGCTTGCGTCTGTGGATTGAACTTCTCAAAAATGCTTACTACAAAGAAGAGTTCAGAGTAACGCCTTCAGGCGTGAGCGCGTCTAAAGACGCAACTCTGAACTTTACCGAACTCGAAACTTTGCCGAACATTGACATCAATATCAAAGAAGGCAATTCGCTGATAAGTCGTTTTTCTTTGGATGAAAATTTGAAGGAAGTTCTAAATGCAGAAACACGCACGCTAGTAAGTGTGCCTTCCGATTCTGAAACGCGCCCTTACTCCGTGCGGGTTTCTGCAAAGAAATCCAACATCATTTCAGATTATCGCAACGCGGTTGCCGAATATAAACGGACGCGAAACCGTGATGAAAAGCGAAATTTGCTTGAGATAATTGACACGATCAAAGGTGATTTCAAAACCGAAATTTATAAAAATGATCCGAAAATGATTGAACTTGCCAAAAAAGAACGCCGTCTTTTTGAAATCAATTCGCCGTCTTTATTTGAAAAATACTCGGAAGGCGAACGAGAAGTTTTAACCGCAAATCTCGAAAAACAAATTGCCAAAACAAAACAAGAAATCGAAGACATCAAATCAAACGCGATTTACAAAAACGCTTTTGAATGGCGTTTTGAATTTCCCGAAGTTCTCGACAACGAAGGTAACTTTTTAGGCTTTGATATTGTCATCGGAAATCCGCCGTATATCAGACAAGAAGAACTCGGAACGCTTAAAGATTATTTGAAAAAAGATTACGAAGTTTTTACGGGAACGGCTGATTTGCTTGTTTATTTCTACGAATTAGGAATAAAGATTTTGACGGACAACGGAAAGTTTTCTTTCATTACGTCAAACAAATTTATGCGAGCCAATTACGGCAAACCGTTAAGAAATTATCTTTGGAAACAAAACATCTTGGATATTGTAGATTTTGGCGAATTGCCTGTTTTTGATGAAGCCTCAACTTTTCCCGTCGTTGTTAATTTAGAAAAATCGGAAAATCAGAAAAGCGTCCGTTTTACGCAAGTTAAAACATTGAAATTTGATTCGCTCAAAGAAGTAATTAAAGAATCTTCAAATTTGCTTGGCGCATCTGCCTTTGAAGGTGAAAGTTGGACTTTAACAAGTAGCGAATCAATTGCAATCATCAATAAAATCAAAACAAAAGGCATTCCTTTAAGCGAATATGTCAATGCTGAAATTAGACGCGGCATTTTAACAGGTTTCAATGAAGCATTTGTAATTGATGAAGTAAATAAGGATGAATTGATTCGACAAGACGCAAATTCGATAGAAATAATTAAGCCGTTTATTATTGGAGATGATGTCAGAAAATATCAAATCAAAGACAGCAAGAAAAAATTTCTTATATTTACTCGACGCGGAACAAATATTGAAAAATATCCGGCAATTAAAAATTATCTTGAAAACTATAAAGATAGATTAAAGCCGGGAGTTAAAGGTGGACGCAAAGCTGGAACTTATAAATGGTTTGAAATTCAAGATTCAGTTGCTTATTATGAAGACTTTGAAAACCCTAAAATTCTTTATCCAGAAATTGCGAAAGAATCTCGATTCACTTTATCTGATGATGCGATTTATACAAATAATAAAGCCTTTATAATTCCGAAAAGAGATTTGTTTCTGTTAGCGTTTCTAAATTCAAAAGTTGCTTGGTTTTATCTGAAAAATATTTGTTCAGTTTTAGGCGATGCAGATAAAGGCGGAAGGCTCGAACTAAGATCAATTCACGTTCAAACTTTGCCAATTCCAGAAATCACGCCCGAAGATCAACAACAGTTTATCAAGTTAGAGCAGATTAGAAGATAACGTATGGTAAGATAGTTTGATGAAACCATATTCAAACGATTTACGGCTAAGGATTATCGAAACGATCCAAGCTCAGGAGTTCAGCCAAGCTTTGATTGCCGGGCGGTTTTCTGTCAGCAAGTCGTTTGTTGAAAAACTATGGCAGCGGTTTCGCGCGACGGGTAGTTATCAGGCAAAAACCGAATATATGCGCGGTCCCGCCCACGCTTTGAAAAATGATGAAGCGGTCATTCGAGAGTTAGTCGCAAACCAGCCGGATGCGACCCTTGAGGAGTTGTGCGAAGCGGTTGCGAGAACGACGAATAAACGACGGGTAACGACGGCGACGATGTGCGCCCGATGGCAGAGATTGAAACTGCCGCTTAAAAAAAGTCGCTTCACGCCCAAGAGCGGGAGAGTGAGAGAGTTCAGCTAAGACGAGTTGAATATAGGGCAGAAATTGAGCCGGAGATTGTGTCGAAGATGAAGTTTTTGGATGAAGCGGGCAGCAATCTGGCGATGACAAGGGCTTATGGGCGCGGGGCAAAAGGTGAGCGGGTAATTGAAACCGTGCCGCAAAACTACGGTGAAAATATCACGATGCTGGCAACGCTGACGGCGACCGGAATCGAAGTTCCGATGACGATCAACGGAGCGGTTGACGGGATTGTTTTCAAGGTTTATGTCGCAGAGGTTTTATGTCCGACGCTTGAAGCGGGAGATATCGTGGTGATGGATAATTTACCGGCACATAAAGTGGCGGGAATCCGTGAGCTGATCGAAGCCTGCGGAGCAAAGTTGATCTATCTGCCGCCCTATTCGCCGGATTTGAATCCGATCGAGAAATGTTGGTCGAAGATCAAAACTCACTTAAGAAAGGCAAAAGCGAGAACGCGCGACGAATTAGAAAAAGCATTGCGAGAGGCTTTGTTATTGGTAACTGAGAAAGACGCACACGGCTGGTTCAGAAGTTGCGGCTATGCCATACACTAACTCTGAATCTGCTCTAGTTGATGAAATACTCGAAAAAAAGAAACTCGGACAGGAAACCGCCGATTTAGAAAACAAAATAGATGCAATGGTTTATCGGTTCTACGATCTGACCGACGAAGAAATTGCGATTGTCGAAGATGAAACAGGCGATCAAATTAAATTAGAAAAATTGATGTTTGGGTAAAGATTAGATAGTTGGCACACTACTGGCACACAAAAGCAGAAAGGCAAGTCTTTAAGACTTGCCTTTTTTTACCGCTAACTTATGTATTTGTTAGACTTAATATGGAGCCGGTGATGGGACTCAAACCCGCGACCTGATGATTACAAATCAACTGCTCTATCAACTGAGCTACACCGGCTTAACTTTTGCGTAACCTCTTTCTCATGTCGCAAACAAAAATACTACAAAATCATTTTAATTTCTGCAAGCACGAATCTGAAAAAAAATGGAAAATAAACATATAAAATAATTGTTGACGTTTGTTTAACAAAAATGTAGGATAGAAATTGCTACCAATGGGGAAATTTTGCCCATTTTCATTTCACAAATAGAAATAATATTTCAATTCCAAACAGTCCAAAAAAGGAGCTAGACAAGTGAATTTTCAAAATTTTAGCGTAAAGAGTTCTTTAACTCTTTTGATAATGATTTTTAGTTTTACGGCAATTATTTCGGCACAGGAAGATAAAATGCCGATTGCCGGAAGTAATAATTTGCTCTGTGCCGGATTTATTCAGAAGGCAAAAGTTGATACGAGCAGTAAAATCGTCGGTGCGGATGATGAAAAAGATAAGTTTTTGTATGCACAAGGCGATTTTATTTATATGAGTTTAGGCGCGAATCGCGGTGCAAAAGTCGGCGATATGTTTTCGGTTATTCGTCCTCGCGGAAGAGTCGAAACGCGTTGGACAAAAAAAGGTAATCTCGGATTTTATGTGCAGGAAGTCGGTGCGGTCGAAGTTATAAAGGTAATGAACGACATTGCCGTCGCACAAGTCAGAACATCTTGCGATAATATTCTTTTGGGCGATTTAATCCAACCGCTGACGCAAAGAAAGAGTCCGGTTTTTGAACGAAGACCGCCATTTGATATTTTTTCAAATCCTTCGGGTAAAAGCACCGGAAAAATCGTAATGGCACGCGACGGACAGGAACTTCTCAGCACTGAACAAATTGTGTATGTTGATTTGGGTGCTGAAGACAATGTTAGTGTCGGTGATTATTTGACGATTTTCAGACCACTCGGAACGGGAAATATTCTCGACGATTTACCGGGCGAATCAGTCAGCGCAAGAGATGCTGATTTTCAAAGCAACGAATATCGCGGCGGAAAATTTTCAAATCAGTCCGCTCGAAAAACAGGTGACGAAGCTAATGGAAAAGTTGTTACAACAAAAGACGCGAAAAAAATTCGCCCCAATAATTTACGAAAAATTGTCGGAGAAATGGTCATTTTAAATGTAAAAGAAAAAACTGCAACCGCACTAATTGTCAGAACTGCCGGGGAAATTCACACAGGTGATGATGTAGAAGTGCAGTAAACCAAAGAAATTACATAGAAAAAAACGGATTGCATCTATTGATTGTGATCCGTTTTTTATTTTCGTTTTGTTTCAACCCGTTTGCCTTTTATAATTTCCAAGTGAACACAACAAAAAAAGAATATGATCCGAAAATTGTTATAAGTGCTTGCCGATTGATCGGGCTTTCGGTCAGCAAAATTCTTTGGAGAATAGAATTTCAAGGTTTGGAAAATATACCTGATGATCTGGAGAGTGGTTTGATCGTTACGCCTAATCATCAAATTTATATTGATCCGGTTTGGATTTGTTTGAAGTTAGACCGAAAATTCCGGTTTATGGCTTGGGACGATCTTCTTAAATGGTTTTTGATCGGCAGATTGATTAAATATATCGACGCATTGCCGGTCGGATTAAATCGAAAAGGATTTATTAATACCAAGTTTGCGTGAAAAGAATGATTAAAATGGCGGAAACGCGACTGCAAAGGAGCGTGCTGTTAGTGTTATTGAACACGCTCATTTGCAGTCGCGTTTCCGCCTCGCATCTCGTTTTCTACATCATCCTATTTACGCAACTTGGTATAAGGCAACTCGAAAGTCATTACAAGTTTTAAGCGAGGGCGCGACTTTGATAATTTTTTCTGAAGGCGAGCGCGAATTTTCAGACGGAAAATTCTTAAGGTTCAAGCCTATTGTGGTTCGCCTTGCTTTAGAATCTGAAATACCGATTTTACCCGGGATAATTCGCGGAGCAAATAAGATTTGGGCGCAGAATATTAAATTTCCTCATTTCGGAAAAGTGCAAATAATTTATCACCCGCTTTTTGAAGTGCCGAAACCGGAAAATGAACAGGA
>JBBSAX010000053.1:0-24923 GCA_038251885.1 Pyrinomonadales bacterium
GAAAGCTGCGTGAGTTTTAGCGTAAATCGTTTGCTCACGCAAACGGCACGCAAGGATGCGTGCGCTCCCGGCGAATATTTTTTTGTCACATATTTTTCGCCAGCGGTGTTTTCATTGCAGAAAGCAAAATCCACAAATTTTATAAAACAATTTCGGAGGAATTTAAAATGTATTCACGCAACAAGAGTTTTTTCTATGGTTTCCTTTTGGCAATAATTTGCCTTTCGAGTTCGGTTTTCACACAGGAAAAATCGAAGAATTACGAGTTTTGTTCAAATAATAATTGGTATAACAGCGAAAAAGTTTCGGCAAACGAACTGCGCGAGATCAATGTTTCGCCGACGAATCTTTTAACGGTTGACGGCAAGAAAAACGGCGGAATTAAAGTTGTCGGTGAAAATCGTTCGGACATTTTGGTTCGCGCTTGCGTTCAAGCGTGGGCGAAATCACAGGAAGAAGCACAATCTTTGGTGAAATCAATTCGCATCGAAACTGGTTCGACGATTCAGGCTTCCGGCGCGTCGGATGAAAATTGGTCTGTTTCGTATCAAATTCTCGTGCCGCGCAACACAAATCTGAAATTAACCGCATATAACGGCGGAATTTCGATTGATTCGGTCAACGGAAATCTCGATTTTGAAACCAAAAACGGCGGTATAAAATTGGATAATATCGGCGGAAACGTCAAAGGCAGAACGCAAAACGGCGGCGTAAAAGTTAGTTTATCGGGCAACGCTTTCACCGGCAGCGGTCTTGATATTGAAACGACAAACGGCGGCGTGAAATTAGATTTGCCGGCAAATTACGCCGCAAATATCGAAACCGAAACGGTCAACGGCGGATTTTCCAGCGATTTCCCTGAATTGAAAACTGAAAAAGACGAAAAAGAAAATCGCTGGTCGAGAAACAAAAAAATCAACGCCAGCATCAACGGCGGCGGCGCACCGATCCGCGTTATAACGACAAACGGCGGCGTGAAAATCAGTTCTTCAAGCAATTAAGTTTTTCAAGTTTCGGTCGTTTGAGTTAAGGAAAATAAAATAATTCTCCAAGCTGCAATTTTTTGGAATGTTTCAAACGACCGAATTTTTCTTTAACACTAAATTTTCACGCTTTCGGATGCGCTCTGTCATAAACTTCGATGAGTTTTTCCATTGAAACCTGCGTGTAAATCTGCGTTGTTGAAAGTCGCGCGTGTCCCAGGAGTTCTTGAATATCTCTTAAATCCGCGCCTTGATCAAGCAAGTGTGTTGCAAAAGAATGTCGCAAACTGTGCGGCGAAATGTCGGGAATATCGGCGCATTCTTTGATGTATTTATCAACCATTCTGCCGACCGAGCGCGTTGTAATTCGTGTGCCTTGATAATTTAGGAAAACGGCTTGATCGTCGCGTTCCGTCGGCGGGCAATTATTTAGAAAAGTCGCACGAGTTTCGTTTAAGTAATACATTAGCGATTGCAATGCAGGATCGCCGAAAAAAAGAATTCTTTGTTTTTTACGCTTTCCGGTAACTTTTACAAGTTTTTCACGAAAATCTATATCCTTTAAATTCAGCTCGACGAGTTCGCCGACGCGCATTCCGGTCGCGTAGAGAAATTCTAGAATCGCGCGGTCGCGTCTGCCGAGATCGGTTTCGAGATCGGGCGTTTCGATAAAACGAATCGCGTCTTCAATCGAAAGATGTGTCGGCAATTTGCGTTCGACCTTCGGCGTGGCGACGAGTTTTGCCGGATTCGTTTCCAAAACACCTTCGCGCACGAGAAATTGGAAAAAAGTCCGAAGCGACGCGAGTTTCCGCGCAATCGAAGTTTTCATTTTATTATCCGCGTGCAGATTCGCCATCCATTCGCGGATCGTCAGATGGTCAATATCCTTCACTGGAATTTGTTCACGCGAACCGTCCGCTTGAGATTTGGAAATATGATCGTGAAACTGCTCCAAATCGCTCAGATAATTTCGCAAAGTGTGTTTGCTGACATTGCGTTCGTAACGAAGGTGTTCAAAAAATTGCTGCAAATATTCTTCTAACATAATTGATAACGGATAATGGATAGTTGATAATTAAATCTTCTGACATTATCCATTATCCGTTATCCGTTATCAATTTCTCTCAATTTCTTTTCGGAACGTAATAACTTTTTCTCGTGCGAACGGTTAAATTTTGAGTTTTTTCTAATACAACCTTAGTTCATCAACATTTCTGCCCGAAAGTTTTAGAAGGAAAATACAGGCTTCACGAAATTCACCGTTTTCAGGCGACCATTTATATACAGCGTGATAATGATTGTGTTTTACGCCTTCCAAAATCCAATGTGAGCCGTCAAGTCCACCATTTGATTGTATGGCTTCCATATTCCAAAAATTTGCTTTCTCAATGAGATTCATAAATTCGCACCATTGATCTTGAGTTAAAGAAAACTTATCTATTCTTGACGATTTTCCGAGTTCATATCCGCCCTGTCCGTCAAATTCTCTTGCAATTAAATTAAAACTATATGTATCTCTTTCAATCTCCACGAAGATCGGATGATTGAAAGTTCTCAACCAAAGAAACCTATAAACTTCTTTGTTTTCATCTTTTACATTTAGCAAAGAACTCGCTCCCATCGCTTTGAGAAATTTACTAGACCAATTCGCAATAGAATTTGTATCCCAACCATCCGAGAAAAACTTTTCAGGAAAATATCCGTTTTTATCTTTTTTTAATGAAGATATTTTTTGAGAAAGTCCGGGGAAGTTTTTCGGCTTTTTGCAATTAAATACTTCTTCAACAGGCAAATTTTCAGGTTTTGAGATTTTCGGCAAAGGTTTTTGAAAGTATAAAAAGGTAAAGCCCAAAATACCGAACATAAACGTAATCGGTAATATCAAAACTTTAAGCATTTTGTTTTTCATAATAATTTTGCTTCTGATAAATCAACTTATTAGACAAAGATTTTCTGAAAAAGTTCCCGAAAATCATCTTTTCGGAACATAATAACCTTTCCGCGTGCGAACAGTTAAGTTTTGACCGTTTTTGACGGAAAGCGAGATTTCGCGAAATTCGCCGCGCATTTCGGATTCGTCTTGCGGGTAATAACTCAGAATATATTGCTGTGAAAGTTCGGCGGAGATTTGCGTAAAAGCCGCGTCGAGTTCGCCTTCGTCAATTGGCGAATAAACCGCGCCGCCGGTTTGTGAAGCGAGTTCCTGCATTCGTCGTTCGGCGGAAAGATAGCGGACGTTTGCACTTCCGGCGCGTTCGCCCGTGCGTTTGTAGTTTTCAAATTCGGTCGTTTTTACAACGTAAATTTGGCAATTTGCGGCTTGAACGGCTTTGACGGTTTCTTCCAAACTCGCGTCGCTCAAATTGTCTTCGCCGTCGGAAACGATGACGATCACGCGCCGACCTTGAAAATCCTGCAAATAATTTGCCGATTGAATAATTGCGTCCAAAAGAGCGGTCGCGCCTTTCGGTTCGGCTAAACCTTCGATTGCGCGGACTAAATCCGAAGTATTTTTTGTCAAAGGTTGTTCCAATTTCACGCCCGACGCGACGCTGTAAAGTGCGGCAAGGTCTTTGTCAGGCTGCAAAACTCTTTTGAAAAATCTAATCGCCGCTTTCTTTTCAAACTCTCGCGCTTGAAAAACGCTCGAACTATTATCAAAAAGCAGTGCGAGTCGAACTGGCGTGTTTGAACGAAAAACATCGCCGATTTCCGCATCTTTGCCATCAATTTTGAGCAGAAAATCTTCGAGTTTTAAGTTAGTAACAGCGCGTTCTTGTCCGTCAATAACGGAAACCGGAATCGGCACGAGTGCAGAATTTACACGCACAACGTCATCATCTTGTTCGATGTTTTGATCGGAATTTGTTTTCGGAGTCGGAGTTGGTGTCGGAGTATTTATAATTCCCTGAGTCGGCTGATAAATCGGCTTCGGACGCGGAATCGGTGTCGGCGATTCGGTTGGTTTGACGCGCCCCGATTGCGCGAAATTAATCGCCGCAAAGGTGAAAATCAAAATTAAAATAAACAAATTACGAGCCATAAAATTCCAGATCGTTTGGCAGATTTTCCGCTGAATATTCTACGTGAATCACGCGCCGATGTTTCGGATTCGTCCCCGCTGAAGATGCGTGAACAAGCAAAGGTCGCTTTAAAAACGTTTCACCACGTTTGATGCCGCAAAGTTCCGTTTCATTTGCCTTGAGTAAATTTTGAATTTCCGACACCCGAATTAATGGCTTTTAAGTTTTTCGATTATATCATCGAATAGCTTTCCGGTCTTTGTTTTTTAGAATAAAAAAAGACTGCTTTCTAAACAGTCTAAACCAAAATTGCAGGTTTTAATTAATAACGAATCTCGTTTGTGTCGCTGAAAGCGACTGAGAATATGGCGTAGGGTGAAAGTATTGCGCCGAAACCCTACGAATTAGAAATCAATTAATTCGATGCTGAAGGTGTCGCACAAAATTGCGCCTAATTATTGCTCACTTTCAGCGTGCGATTTGATTCTTAAACTAGCGCAGGGTTTCATTCGTTTCACTCATTTCACCCTACGCTATAATGTTTGTCGCCTTTGGCGACTTTTAGGAAATAATATATTTACCTAAGTTCAATTTTTTGATCAAACAGAAACAGCTGTTCCGATATTTTCTTGTTTGATAATCACTTCCTCGAATTGCTCTTCTTCGGTCGAACCTGAAAGCGCAGTTGTCGAAGAAATTCCGCCGGAAATCGTTTGAGTCAGAGCGTCAAAATATCCCGTGCCAACGAACGACTGGTGTTTCGTCGCGCGATAACCGTCAATTTCGGAAGCAAATTCCTGTTCCTGCAGTTTTGCATAAGCGGTCATTTGTTCAATTTGGTAATTTTTCGCCAATTCGAACATCGCAAAATTAAGCGAATGAAAACCAGCCAGAGTAATAAATTGAAATTTGTAACCCATTTTTCCGAGTTCATTTTGAAATTTTGCAATCGTTTCATCATCGAGTTTTTTCTTCCAGTTAAAAGACGGCGAACAATTATATGCGAGCATTTTGTTCGGGAATTTGGAGAGAATCGCCTCGGCAAATCTTCGCGCTTCTTCCAAGTTCGGCTCCGACGTTTCGCACCAAATTAAATCTGCATAAAGCGCATAAGCCAAGCCGCGCGAAATCGCTTGATCTAAACCATTTTTGACGTGATAAAAACCCTCGACGGTTCTTTCGCCCGTGCAGAAAGGTTTGTCATTTTCGTCAACATCGCTCGTCAGAAGATTCGCCGCATTCGCGTCCGTTCGCGCAACTAAAACGGTCGGAACTCCGCAAACATCCGCTGCTAAACGCGCCGCGACCAGTTTTTGAACCGCTTCGCTCGTTGGAACTAAAACTTTGCCGCCCATATGTCCGCATTTTTTCGCGCTCGAAAGTTGGTCTTCAAAGTGAACACCGCTCGCGCCCGCTTCGATCATTGATTTCATCAATTCATAAGCGTTGAGATTTCCACCGAATCCGGCTTCGGCATCGGCAAGAATCGGCGCGAACCAATGAGTTCCATTTTTGCCTTCGGCGTGATAAATTTGGTCTGTGCGTTGCAGTGAATTGTTAATTTTCTTGACGAGTTCAGGCACGCTGTTCGCGGGATAGAGGCTCTGATCAGGATACATCTGTCCCGCGACGTTTGCGTCCGCCGCCACTTGCCAACCACTGCAATAAATTGCTTTCAAACCGGCTTGAACCTGCTGAATCGCTTGTCCGCCTGAAAGTGCGCCTAAAGCATTTACATACTCGGTCGTTTTCATTAATTCCCAAAGACGTTCTGCACCAAGTCGCGCAATCGTATATTCGATCTTCACCGAACCGCGCAATCTCAAGACATCTTCCGCCGTATAATTTCGCTGAACATTTTCCCAACGCGGATTTACCGCCCAATCTTTTTCGATATTTTTTATTTGTTCTTCTTTTGTCATAGTTTTTTCTCCTTTTTTTTGCCACGAACAAGCACGAAAGAACACGAAAAAGTAAAAATTCAAAAAATTCCTTTTGTTAATAATAAATAATAATTTTCTTATTTTCGTGTCTTTTCGTGTTTGTTCGTGGCTAATTTTAAATCGGATCAAATTGTCCGTTCGTAATCATTTCCTCGCTCAAACGCCGCGCTTCTTTTAATGTTTCGCGTTGTCCGTTGGTTGTAGTTTCAAGTAATTTTTCGAGTTCTTCATCAAAAATCTGCGTGATAAATTCCGGTGTGTGCAAAACCGGATTTCCATTTTCAAAGATCGGCACTTCGTCTGCGTGTTTCATTCTCTGTGCGATCATCAAACGGTAAATTCTGTCGGTCGCAAGGTCTTCCATATAACCATCAAGAAGCGATGCGCCTTTGCCGTTCAAAACTCCGTTGCGGTAGCGAATCGCAGTTCGCGCCGCCGCACGAGTTCCTTCGACGGTTTTTTTGCCAACGCCTTCAGCCAACGGACGTAAATCCGGTTTTTCGGCAAGATTCGGTTTGCGAACTTGCAATTGATTCGGCGATGGAAATTGCGCGACGGCAATTGCGTTTTGATCGGGATGTCCCGTCCACGCGCCGTCCATTCCGACATCTGCTTCATTTTTCTTGTCAGCGGCTAAAACTTTCAAAGCACGTTCGTTTAATTCTGCATCGGTTCTACTCGGAAAAAGCGCAGTCATTCCGCCGATTGCCAACAGTCCGTGTTTGTGGCAAATTTCAACTTGCAATTCGCGCAAATTCTGAAAAAACGCAACATCCGACGGAATTGTATTTCTGTCGGGCAAAACCCAATTTTTGTCCGCTAAATTAAAATGAATCAGCGAAGCCATATAATCCCAACGTCCGAGATTCAAGCCTAAAATATGGTCGCGCAGATTGTAGATGAATTCTTCGAGTTGAAATGCAAACGGATGAGCTTCGACGAGCGCGAAACATTTGATAAACCCGCGTTCCCAACCAAGTTTTTCTTCGATCTTTTCAAACAGGTCGCGCCAGAAAATTCCTTCATCAGCCGATTCGGATTTTGGAATGTAAAATGTCAGATTGTGCCTGAGTTTCGATTTGTCCAAACCAAAAGCGATTCGCGCAACGTCGTAAACCGAAGCCGAAACGAGTTCGTCCTGAAAAATTCCGGCTTGATTCAGATGAAGTCCTCGAACGCGGATCATTGCGACGGTTTCACTCAAATTAATCGGCACTTTGCGGTCGCGTTTGAAATCGTAATAAACGAGTTCGCCGTGTAGAGCCTTGATCGAATTTTCGATTCCGCATTCGAGATTTTCCCAAAAATTTGCCATCGAATCTTCCAGATCAATCATCACGCCGGGTGCGCCGCTGTTCAGCATTTTGACCACGAGTTCCGCATCGTCTGCCGGTCCGGTCATCTGATTGCGCTGATCCTCGCACCATTTCGGCAATTCAATGTGCCAATTGCCGGTTACTTTTTCGCTCGTTTCACCATAATTAGGCAAATTTTCTTTTTGCGATTCATTTAAAACTTCGGCACGTTTTCCCGCTAAAATTTGCTGACGCGATGTAAATTCCTTGTGCATATCTGCAAAAAACTCTGCAAATCCGGCAGGTAAATCTCGCTTTATATCGAAATTCGAGGGCGCACAATTGATGCGCGGATCGAACTTTCGCTCTTGGGTCGTTTGATTCATAAATTTCCTCCATTATCAATGTGTTCATTATATTGAACAAAAGTTCTGCATAATGAATTCAACTTAATATAAATGAAAATTATTGTAAATGAAAAAACATAAGCGTTCGAGATTTTGAACACTTTTTCACAATCTCGAATCTCATTTGTAAAAATTGCAGTAAAAATCTAAACTGATTTGCAGAGAATTTTATGAAGCAAGAAACAACTTCGACCGCCGTAGATCGTGCGCTTTCGATCATCGAATTGGTCGCCGAAAGCCAGAAAGGTTTGAGCAATTCGGACTTGAGCAGGCGACTGAAAATTCCGAAAAGCTCAGCAAGTTATATTCTGCGCGTTTTGGAAAATCGCGCTTATTTACAGCGTGATGACGGCGGAAAATATCGGCTCGGATTAAAATTAATGAGTTTGACGGGCGACGCTCTAACACATTTGGACGTGCGCGAGATCGCCAAACCGACGTTGGAAGAATTTTTGCGGAAGTCGAAACTCCCCGAAGCGCATCTGGCAGTTTTGGACAACGGACGCGCCGTTTATATCGAAAAGGTCGAAAACGAAAAAAGTTTTATCAAAATGGACATTTGGGTCGGTCATCGTCTGCCGATTCATACGACGGCAATCGGAAAAGTCTTGGTTGCAAATCTGACTGACGATGAAATAATTAAAATCTTAAAACTGCGCGGAATGGAGAAAAAAACGCGCAAATCTATAACATCCGAACAAAAATTCTTGCGTGAAATAAAAAAAGTCAGAGAATACGGTTTTGCGATTGATAATGAAGAAAACGCCGACGGCGTGCGCTGTATCGCCGCACCCATTTTTGATGCAAGCGGCAAAATTACCGCCGCGCTCGGAACTTCCAGCACGATTTTGCACATAGACGAGACGCATCTGCCAAAACTGGTCGAACTGGTAAAAAAATCGGCAAACCACGTTTCGCGCCAACTCGGATTTACAACAATGGATAACGAATAATGGATAATGGATAATTATTAATGTTTGAAAAATCATTTTTTGCTGAAATCAAGTTTTGGAAGCTAAACATTAACCCCATTTCAAAATTCCAATTATCCATTATTCGTTATCCATTATCCATTTTATCTTATGAAGCCTTTTATCGAATTCAACCGCCGGATGCGTTGGGCGGACGTTGACGCGGCGGGAATCTTACATTTCCCGCGAATTTTTGAAATCGTCGAAGAAGCAGAAATCGAACTTCTCAGACAAATCGGCTTTTCAATGTTTGAAAAATTACAAGATTTGGATTTTCCGCGCGTGAGAATCGAATGCGATTTCAAAAAAATGATTCCGCTCGATGCCGAATTTCGGCTATATTTAACAATTGGAAAAGTCGGTCGAAGCTCAATTCGCTACGATTTTCAGGCGTTTAATGATAGAAATGAAATTGCATTAGAAGGCGCAATGACGGTCGTTACTTTGAAAAATGGCAAATTAACAAAAATCTCCCAAGATTTACGCGACGCGCTCGAAGGAAAAACATCGGAACGCGAACTTTAGTTCGCCAGTAAAATCAAAAAGGTTATAATTTGGTCGAGTTAATTCCGTAAAATAAAATCTTTGTCCAGCGAACTAAAGTTCGCGTTCCATTATAAAATTATGTCTGAAATCCATTACCGAACCTGCAACTTATGCGAAGCCGTCTGCGGCATCGAAATCGAACACGACGGCGGCGAAATTTTGTCAATTAAAGGCGACAAACACGACCCGTTTTCGCGCGGTCATATTTGCCCGAAAGCACTCGCGCTCAAAGAAGTTTATCTCGACAAAAACCGTCTAAAATCTCCGGTCAAAAGAGTCGGAAACGAATGGCACGAAATTTCTTGGGAAGCGGCATTTGATGAGATCACCGAAAAAATAAGGGAAATTCAAGCGAAACACGGCAGAGATTCGGTCGCGGTTTTTCAAGGAAATCCGTCTGTGCATAATTTCGGAACGCTTTTAAATAGCGGAAGTCTGCTCAAAGCGTTAAAGACAAAAAACAATTTTAGCGCGACTTCGGTTGACCAAATGCCGCATCATTTCGCCGCGTGGACGATGCTCGGAAATCCGCTTTTGATGCCGATTCCAGATATTGACCGCACCGAATATTTTTTAATTTTGGGCGCAAATCCGCTCGCGTCAAACGGAAGTCTGATGACCGCGCCGGACATTATCAACCGTCTTGAATCAATCAAAAAACGCGGCGGCAAAATTGTCTTGATTGATCCGCGAAAAACGGAAACCGCGCGTGTCGCAAGCGAACATTTTTTTATCAAACCTTCATCGGACGTTTATTTTCTGCTCGCTTTGATAAATATTTTCTTCGCCGAACATCTCGTAAATTTAGGCAGATTAAGTGATTTTACCGACGGCGTTGAAATTTTGCGCGAAGTTTCAAAAGATTACGCGCCCGAAACGGTTGAGAATTTAACCGGAATTCCCGCTAATGAAATCAGACGAATCGCCGTAGAATTTGCTGCATCGAAAACAGCGGTTTGCTACGGCAGAATGGGTGTTTCGGTGCAAAAATTCGGCAATCTTTGTCATTGGCTGATAAATTCCATAAACATTCTGACGGGAAATTTTGACGAAGCCGGCGGCGCGATGTTCACCGCTCCGGCATTCGATATTGTCGCCGCTTCAAAAGGTGGAAACATCTTCAACCGCTGGCAAAGCCGCGTCCGAAAATTGCCGGAATTTATGGGCGAACTTCCCGTTGCTACGCTTTCCGAAGAGATCGAAACAAACGGCGACGGACAGATCAAAGCACTTTTTACGAGTTGCGGAAATCCCGTTTTGTCCACGCCGAATGGAAAACGGCTCGACGACGCGCTCAAAACACTCGATTTTATGGTTTCGATTGATATTTACATCAACGAAACTACGCGCAACGCCAACATTATTTTGCCGCCCGCGACCGGAATCGAGACTTCGCATTATGACGTGATTTTCAACGTCTTCGCCGTCCGCAACACGGCGAAATATTCCGATGCGCTTTTTGAAAAGGGCGAAAATGCCAAATACGATTGGGAAATTTTCCAAGAACTCGCGCATCGTTTGAGCGAAGAAACCGAACCGCTAAAACTCACGCCGCCGGAGGAAAAATTGAATCTCGGTTTGCAGTTCGGCAAATACAATTTGTCTATCGAAGAACTAAAGAAAAACCCGCACGGCGTTGATCTCGGCGCACTTTCCGAATGCTTGCCCGAACGTCTTTTCACCGAAAACAAACGCATCAATCTCGCGCCCGAACTTCTCGTAAATGATCTGCAAAGACTGAAAAACGAACCCAAAAAAGACGAATTTCCATTCGCGCTGATCGGCAGAAGACACTTACGCGACAACAATTCGTGGCTGCACAATTCCGAAATCCTCGTCAAAGGCAAAAACCGCTGCACACTTTTGATGAACGCGCAGGACGCGGAAAATCTCGACTTAAAAAACGACCAAACAGTAAAAGTTACATCGCGCGTCGGCGAAATCGAAATCCCGCTCGAAACCACCGAAAAAATTATGCGCGGCGTAGTCTCGATTCCGCACGGCTACGGACATAACAAAGACGGCGTAAAACTCGACATCGCCAACCAAAACGCCGGAGTTTCGCTCAACGATCTAACCGACGAAATGCAGATTGACGAACTAACCGGAAACGCAGCGTTCAGCAATATGCGTGTAGATATTAGAGTGTGAACAAAAAGACTTTAACCTAAACAGTATTTTGAATCCAGAGAAATTGTCTGTATGATTCAAAAATCTAATGAAACATAATGATTTGAACATCGAAAATTGGAAAGAGTGCGATATAAACACCGATTCGTTGTGGCTAATCAGAGAGCGCGATAAAAGCGGAAAACACGAAAATTTTTATCACGGAAATTTTATTCCGCAAATTCCCAATCAGTTAATCAGACGCTACACAAAAAAGGGCGAAATGATTTTCGAGCCGTTTATGGGAAGCGGAACGACGCTTTTTGAATGTGAAAAGTTAGAAAGAAAATATATCGGCTTTGATATAAACCCGAAAATTGTTGAATATGTTCGGCAAAAGATGTCAGACGATTCGGATTTGAATAAATTTTTTATTGAAGAATGTAATTCGCTTGATTCTCAAGAAGTCTGTGATGCTTTCAGCAAATCGGAAACCGAAAATGTGCAGTTTGTTTTGATGCACCCGCCATATTTAGATATTGTGAAATTTACTGATAATCCTGATGATTTATCGCAAATTAATAATTTGAAAGTATTTATCGGAAAATTCAGAACGGTTTGCGAAAACTCTTTGAAATATCTTGATAAAAACCGATATTTCGCCCTTGTTGTCGGCGATGTTTATAAAAATGGCGAAGTTTTGCCTTTGGCTTTTTATTGTATGGATATGTTGAAGCGGTATTTTAAGGTAAAGTTAAAAGGAATTGTCGTCAAAAACATCGAAGGAAATCGTGGGAAAATCGGGCAAAACTCGATCTGGAAATATAGAGCATTAAACAGCGATTACTTTATTTTCAAGCACGAATATATTTACGTTTTTAAAAAAGAATTTTAATGGAAAAGACGCGAGTAACAAAAAATAGTCTATTCCTTGAATTAGCCGTTCCGAACAAAGATGGAATTTCAAGATGGGTCAGTGTAATCGAATTTGTGGGTAAATATGAGAGTTTAAAGTTTGGCAATGGAGCAGATTGGGCAAGGTCAGATGGAAACTTAGCAAGAACATATATTCTCGAACGTGATAATACTCAAACAGCAGGAAATAGTGTAGATAGAATAAGGTTAAACGGATTTAGAAAAGATACAGTCGGAAGCCAACAAATAAGAGCCGATATTAAAAGAGAAATTAAGAAGCAAAGATGTGTAGTTTTGGGAACATCAAATCCAGAAGTTGACCACAAAGATGGAAGGAAAGATGATTTACGAGTAATGAATACCAAAACGCAAGTTTTAGAAGATTTTCAACCGTTAAGTAAATCAGCAAACACTGCTAAGAGACAATTTTGTAAAGAGTGCAAGGCAAATGAAAACAGATATGATGCAAAACAATTAGGCTATCCAATTTCATTTACAGAAGGTTCTCTGAAGTATGTGAAACCTCTGGGTTGTGTTGGATGCTTTTGGTATGATCCAATTGAATTTAGAAAACATATGAAAGAAATTGACAAAACGGTAATTCATAAAATACTTAAAGATTATTCATAATAAACTTGACTTTAAGTTCAACTTAAAATATAATGCCTTCAATTAATAGAGCTAAAGTTTTAGAACTGATGGCTAAAAAAAATATCTTAACTTTTAAGGAATTAGCGGAAGAATTAGGGATTTCAACAACGCAACTTTCAAACATACTTTCTGAAAGATATGAACCTATAAAAAGTAACATTGTAGAGTTGGCTGAGTTTCTTGAAGCAAATCCTTTGGAAATAATCAAATAAAATGAATTACATTGGCTCAAAAAATAAACTTTCAAGTTTCATAAAATCCGAAATCAAAAAAGTTGTGGGAGAAATGAAGGACAAAGTTTTTTGTGATTTGTTTGCAGGAACTGGGGCGATTGGGCGTGCTTTCAAAACTGAATCAAGAAAGATTATTTCTAACGACTTTGAATATTATAGTTTTGTTCTTAATAAAAATTACATTGAAAATCATAGAAACAAAGATAAATGGGAAAGAATTTCGGAACTAAACAATTTGGAAGAAGTTGAAGGATTCATTTATAAAAACTACTGCAAAGGTGGCGTAACAAGCAGACAGTATTTTAGCGATGAAAACGGAAAGAAAATAGATTCTATTCGACAAGAAATAAAAAGATTGCACGAAAGTAAGAAAATTACTGATGAGCAAAATTATTATCTACTCGCAAGTTTATTGGAAAGTGCTGATGCCGTTGCAAATACAGCAAGCGTTTACGGCGCATACTTAAAAAAACTCAAAAAATCTGCTCAAAAAACTTTAAAACTTGAACCTGCAATTTTTGATTTGAATGATGCTGAACATCAAGTTTATAACGAAGACGCGAATTCTTTAATAAACAGAATTAAAGGCGATGTTTTGTATCTTGATCCGCCTTACAATGCTCGTCAATATGGTTCTAATTATCATTTGTTAAATACGATTGCAGAATATGAAGAATTTGAACCAAAAGGAAAAACGGGTTTAAGAGAATATCAGAGATCTCTTTATTGTCAGAAAAGAGAAGTTTCAGCCGCTTTTGAGAATTTAATCATAAATGCCAAATTCCAATATATATTCTTGAGTTATAACAACGAAGGGTTAATGTCGGAAAATGAAGTCAGAAAAATAATGAAAAAATATGGCATCTATGATTTGAAAACAATTGAATATCAAAGATTCAAAGCGGATAAAACAGAAAATAGAAATCACAAAGCCACACAAACTCTCGAATACTTACACATTCTGGAAAAATTATAAATCTAAAGAGAAATATAGTTTGTAAGAAAAAGATATTGTTTCATTTCAACTTTGTGAAATAATGAGAAATTCTATAACGCAAAAATTATCAGAAAGAATTACAACTAATCCCAAACAATGCGGCGGTCGTGCTTGTATTCGCGGGATGCGGATTCGAGTTACGGATGTTTTGGATTTGTTTGCGGCTGGTTTGAGCGCGGAAGAAATTCTGGAAGAAATGCCCGATCTCGAAGCGGAAGATTTGCAAGCGTCTTTACAATATGCTTCGCGTAAATTGAATCACGCTGTCTTGATTGCCGTATGACGATTATGATTCAATCTTACAAACAAAATCCTGATGTTGCGGAGCATTACGACACGATAATTGTCGGTTCGGGAATGGGAAGTTTGACGACCGCCGCGATTTTGGCGAAGGACGGGCAGAAGGTTTTGATTCTCGAACGGCATTCAACGGCGGGCGGTTTTACGCATATTTTCAAGCGGAAAGGTTACGAATGGGATGTCGGGATTCATTATATCGGCGAGGTTCAAAAGGAAAATTCGGTCGTGCGGCGGCTGTTTGATTACATTTCGGATGCGAAGATCAAATGGGCGGATATGGGCGAAGTTTATGACAAAATCGTGATCGGCGAAAAAGAGTTTGATTTTGTGAAGGGCGTGGCGAATTTCAAGGCTAAACTTTATGAGTATTTTCCCGACGAAAAAGAGGCGATTGATGGTTATGTAAATCTTGTTTTTGAATCAACGAAAGCCGCGCCGAAGTTTTATATGGACAAAGCGATGTCGCCGATTTTGAGCAAATTTGTCGGCGGATTTATGCGGAAACCGTTTTATAAATTCTCTGACCGCACGACTTATGATGTTTTGAAATCTCTGACCGACAACGAAGAACTCATCAAAGTTTTGTCTGGACAATACGGCGATTACGGCGTTACGCCGAAGAAAAGCAGTTTTGCGATGCACGCTTCGGTGGCGAAACATTATTTCGGCGGAGGAAGTTTTCCCGTCGGCGGTTCGTCGCAAATTGCCGACAATATCGCGCCCGTTATTGCAAAATCGGGCGGCACGATTCTCATTCGGGCGGAAGTTGAAAGAATAAACATCGAAAACAACAAAGCGACCGGCGTAACGATGGCGGACGGCAAAGTATTTACTGCTGATAATATAGTCAGCGGTGCGGGAATTATGACGACTTATCAGAAACTTTTGCCGTCTGAAACTGTCGAAAAATATCGTTTGAATGAACAACTGCAAAAAGTCGAACGCTCGGTCGCACACGCTTGTTTGTATATCGGTTTGAAAGGAACGCCGACAGAATTAAATTTGCCAAAAACGAATTATTGGATTTATCCCGAAGATGCCGATCACGACGAATGCGTCGAGCGTTATCTGGACGACATTGACCAACCTTTTCCGATGGTTTATATTTCATTTCCGTCGGCGAAAGATCCCGATTTTACAAACCGTCATCCCGGACGAAGCACGATTGACATCATCACGCTCGCACCTTTTGAACTTTTCGCGGAATGGAACGGCACGCGCTGGATGAAACGCGGCAACGAATATAAAGAATTAAAAGAAAAACTCGCCCAACGACTTTTGAGAGAACTCTACAAACAACAACCGCAATTGGAAGGCAGCGTCGAACATTACGAACTCTCGACACCGCTCACGACGCAGCATTTCGTCAATTACGAAAAAGGCGAAATCTATGGTTTGGATGCAACGCCGTCACGTTTTCGCCAAGATTTCCTCAAACCGCGAACGCCGATCAAGAACTTTTATTTAACCGGACAAGACATCGTAACCTGCGGAGTCGCCGCCGCTTTATTTGCGGGCGTGCTGACCGTTTCGGCGATGACCGGCAAAAATGTTTTGAAAAAAGTTATGAAAAATTGAAGTAATTTTAGAAAATAATTAGCTGGAAATTTACAGAAAGCAAAATCGAAACGCGGCATTCAGCAATGCGCGTGTAAATATCATGGAATAGCTTTTCTGCTTATCAGCCAATGTAAAATCGTTGTTTATTATTTCGCTAAAATCGAAAATGTCTTAAACTTTATATTTGGTGAGAAACGAAAATTTGACTTCTATAATATGCAGAAAAAGACGAAGATGCCGAAAGACTTAGAGTGTTCTGAAACTCATTATCAAAAAATATTCGAATCCTCTCCGGATGGAATATTAATTGTTGATGCGGCAACGCAAACTATTAGCGATGCAAATCCTTTCATTACTACTTTAACGGGATATTCCCAAGCAGAATTGTTAGGCAGTAAACTTGATAAAATTATTTTACTAAGCGATAAAGATGAAAATATAAGAGTTTTACGTGAATTATATAAAAATAATTATGTACGCCTTGAAAATATTACGCTTAGAACTAAAACAGGCGAACTTCTGAATGTAGAATTTACTGCCAATCTTTATCAAAATAAAGAACACCAACTTATTCAATGCAATATTCGAAATGTTGTTGATAAAAAAGCAGTTTCGAGCCATATTGAACAAGACTTGAATTTACTGGCGCATATTGCGGGCAAAGCGGCGAGGATGGGCGGATGGACAATTAAATTGCCCGAAAGAAAACTTATATGGTCGGATGAAAACTGTATTATTCACGAATTGCCGCCGGGCTATCAGCCGACTTTGGAAGAAGGCATCGGTTATTTTCCTGAAGAATATCGGGCGGAAGTTATTAAATACGTTGAACTTTGCGCGACTGAAGGAATTTCCTACGACTTTGAACTTCCGAAATACACTGCCAAAGGAAATCTCATTTGGGTGCGTTCTATCGGCGAGGCTGTGCGCGATGCCGATGGAAAAATTATCGGTCTGCAAGGAGCTTTTCAGGACATTACAGCACGCAAGGAAGTTGAAGCAGAAAAGGAAAAATTAATAAAAGAATTGCAGGATGCGCTTGCCGAAGTTAAAGCCTTACAACAATTTCTGCCGATATGTTCTTACTGCAAAAAGGTTCGCGACGATCAAAATTATTGGTCACAGATCGAAAGCTATATTTCTAAACACACCGGCACAAAGTTCAGCCACGGTATTTGTCCTGATTGTTATGAAGATAATTTGGCTCCGCAAATTGAACAATTGCGCCGGAAAAATCTTGCTGATAGTGAATCTGTAAATTAGTGGTTTCAGTTTATTTTTTAGATTTAAAGGCTTTAATAGCAACGAAAACACCGAAACCAACAATTATTAATCCCATCAGGACAAATAAAATCACGGCGATAACTTGATCGCGAGTAACTGATAAATTACCGAAAGCAAACCCCATCAGATTAAACATTTTTCTCTAAAACTTTCTCCTTCAGATTTTCCAACCAAATATCCCAATCTTTCAAAGCCATTTCGACTTGAATCGCGTGGCATTCGCGTTTGTTGCAGTATTTTATAAAAATATTTGGGAGATTTTTAATTGTAAAAAAATCGCGTTCTCAAGCTAAAACAATCGCCGATTCTTCTGCAAATTTTTCAGCCCATCTTCTTTGTTCGTCTGTTTCAGGTACTTCAACGCCGCGCACGAGGCTTAACTGATGAAAGGCTTCATCAGTTTCAACGCCGAAAGAAATCATCAAAACTGCCGCCATTAAAGGTGCGCGTCCGACGCTTTGACGGCAATGAATTCCGATATTTTTACCATTTAAAAGCAAATTTTTTAATCGTTCGACTATTTGCAAAAGTTCATCGTTTATTTTAGGAATGCTTCGATCTTTAACCGGAACAGAGAAAAATTCGATGCCGTTTTTCGCGCAAAATTCTGCTTCGCGTCCAAGATCAAACCAGTCATTTTCTTCCGATTCGAGCATCGAAACGATTACATCCAAACCGGCATTTGACCACGCTAAAACTTCATCTTCGAGCCATTCACCGCCGCGCGGACGCGGAACGAGCGCGATGCGTCCGGGATATTTTTCTTTTATCCAAAAAACTTCGGCAATCATTTTATTCTTTCCCAAATCTCACGCGGTAATTTTTCGACATCAACGCCGCGTTCGCGCAAAATTGTGATGCGGTGATGTCCGTCCATTATTGTTCCGTCCGCTTTTGTTTTCAATGCGGCAGTTTTTTCCAACTTTAATGATTCTATCAAATCTTCAGTCGAAATTTTTCTAAAATATTTGAGTTTCAGTTCAATCAAAGAACTTTCGGCATGAAGAAATTTTAATGGTGGTTGGTTCATTTTACAATTTTTTACGAACTTTGTGTTTTTGTTTCTTGGTTATTTATCATTTTGATAAAAACCTCCCAATCTTTCAAAGCTATTTCGACTTGAATCGCGTGGCGTTCGCGTTTGTTGCGGTATTTTTTTCGGATTTCGAGCGAAGGCTGTTCTAGCAAGCCGAATGTAATGTTTACAGGCTGAAAATTTTTCGTTTCGACGTTTGAAACGTAGCGGCAAAGTGCACCGATTGCCGAATTTGACGGGGCGTGGAGCATTTCTTCGTTGTGCAGAATCCGCGCCGCATTTAATCCGGCGATCCAACCTGTCGCCACCGATTCGATGTAGCCTTCAACGCCCGTGATTTGTCCGGCGAAAAATAGTTTCGGGTTCTTTTTCGTCTGCAAAGTTTCATCTAAAATCTTCGGCGAATTGATAAAAGTGTTGCGGTGAATTTGCCCGTATTGCAAAACTTCGCAGTTTTCGAGTCCGGGAATCAACTGCATAATCCGTTTTTGTTCGCCGTAACGCAGATGATTTTGAAAACCGACGAGCGAGAAAGCGTCCGCCATCTGATCTTCCTGCCGGAGTTGAATTGCGGCGTAAGGTTCTCTGCCGTCAACATATAAACCTTTCGGTTTC
This sequence comes from Pyrinomonadales bacterium, assembly GCA_038251885.1. Taxonomy (GTDB): domain Bacteria; phylum Acidobacteriota; class Blastocatellia; order Pyrinomonadales; family Pyrinomonadaceae; genus JAHCHG01. The sequence continues at coordinate 18,872 of JBBSAX010000053.1, forward strand.
ATCGGACCGAAACGCAACGTATCAACTCCGCGCCGTGCTGCTTCTTCAATCGGCAGACACGCTTCAAACCATTTCGTGTCCTCGAATCTTTTCAGCGGAACGGATTTCGCGGCAATTAATTCATCATAAAAAACCGCGTATTGCTCGCGTGTGAACGGACAATTTATATAATCGTCGCCGCCTTTACCGTAACGTGCGGCTTTGAACGCGACCGACATATCAATCGAATCCGCCGCGACAATCGGCGCAATCGCGTCGTAAAAATAAAGCTGATCGTCGCCCGTGAACTTCATTATTTCGGCGGTCAAAGTCTCTGACGTAAGCGGTCCTGTGCAGATAATCGTAATTTCATCTTCGGGAATTTTCGTAAATTCTTCGCGGATGAGTTCGATATTCGGATGATTTTCGATTTTCTGCGTAATTTGTTCGGAGAATTTCCCTCGATCAACAGCCAACGCCGCGCCCGCCGGAATTTTGTTTTGCATCGCAACTTCCATCACGAGCGAATTTCCGCGCCGCAGTTCTTCCTTTAAAAGATACGGCGCAGAACCGACTTCATCGGTTTTTAGAGAATTTGAACAGACGATTTCCGCGAGTTGTTCGGTGCGGTGTGCCGGAGTTTTTATCACGGGACGCATTTCATACAATTTTACTTTCGCGCCCGAATTTGCGGCTTGCCACGCGGCTTCAACTCCGGCGAGTCCGCCGCCGATCACATTTACTTTTTTCATAAAATCCTTTGTTTTTTGGTCTTTGGCTTTCGGTCTTTGTTTTGGTATTTTCTTGAAATTTTAAATCAAAGACTAAAGACCAAAAACCATTTTTACAATTCTAAAATTTCTCTTTCAATATTTTGCCGCGCTTTTTCTTCGAATTTTTCGCGCATAACTTTTGTGAAATAAATAGTTTCGCGTTTTAAGAAATTTCGCAAAATTCGTCCGCGTCCTGCTTTATAATCTTCCTTGCTTACAAAATCATACTCTTTGCGAATCGCTTTTGCATATTCGTCATAAATTTCACGTTCCGTGCCCAGAATTGCGAGGTCAAAATCAAGAAACAACTTTCCGTCAAAATCCAGATTTTCGCAGATGTGTTTTTCCGTCGCTAAAATTATTTTTTCGATCTTCGAGATTTTCTCATCCGGCAAAGAAAATTCCTTCAAACAACTTGCGGCTAAATTCGCGCTTTTCTTCTCGTTATCTTTATTCTGCGTAATATAAATCGCATCGTGAAACCAGATCGCGAAAAATACCGAAGGTTTATCTTCAATAAATTCAGCGTAATTTTCAAAGAGTTCGAGCAAAAATTTTATGTGATTTAGATTATGATATGCGCGATGTTTTTCCGAATAAAATGCTGTTACCAAATTAAAGATTTTTTCCGAATCTTTCGGAGCGATATCTTTGGCAAGAAATTTATTCCAGAGATTTTTCATACACTCGTTTGCTTGACATTATGCACTTCGGCTTCGTATAGTTTCAATTCGGCTTTTTATTAAATAAGCCATCCTAGCTCAGCTGATAGAGCATTCGATTCGTAATCGAAAGGTCGTGGGTTTGAATCCCATGGATGGCTCCATTATTTTTAATAACTTACAAGAAAAGGATGCTTTTTAGAGTATCCTTTTGCTTAGTGACCTTAAAATTTTTCTTGTAACTCATCATTAATTTAAGAAAAAGACGTTGACAGCGAAAGTTGTGAACCCGGCAACTTTGATTTTATTAGATTCTCGCCATCGCTTTGGACTGATTTTACGGCTGCAGGTCAGAGTTTATGAATTAATTACTGCTTTAGAAAATTTAGAGAGTAAAACTTGATTTCATTTTTGCTGAGAAAATTATAGATCATCCTTCAGAAATTCGCTAACAATTGACCTTAAAGCGATGATGATACAACATTTTTCACGGTTCAGATAAATCAAAAAAGCGATGTTACTTTTACATCGCTTTTTTGATTTAAATTTTGAGTTCTAAACAAAACTTAAAATAGGATAAAATTCAGAATTCCAGACAAAATCGAACCGATCAAACTGTGTCTGCCATTGTTATAACTGCCGTATTCATTACGTCCGTAATATCCGTCTTCATAACCCCGCCGGAAACCCTGGCGGAAATAATGTTGATATTCATCTAAAGAAACGTAATATCCGTCATAGCCGTAACTTGCGTCTTCGTAGGCGTAAGTATTTTGATAACCGGATCGCCAGCCGTCTTCGCGGTCGGATTGTCCGGCGTAATAGCCCTCTTCATAACCGTAATTTACAGCATTCCGAAGCATTTCCGCACCGTAACGACTCGTTTCGTAATAACGTCCGCCGCGTGAATAGCGATAATCATAAACTAAATTATCGTAATATTGCGCCCTTTGCAGTCTTAAACGATCTTGGCGTAAATGCTCATAGTATCTTTGCTGCCAGCGAATATGCGCTCTGCGTCTTTCGCGTTGCAATTGTTTTTGATATTGCTCATATTGACGCTGCCGCCATTGTTCTTTTGAAGAATATTGCTTCCAACTATCTTGTTGAAGCCGTCGCTGTTGATCCCGGTCGAATTGTTGACGGGATTGATCATTTCTATTATTTCGATTATCCCTGTCATTTCCATCATTTCGGTCATCCCGGTCATTTCGATCATTTCGACGACTGTTATTATTGGAATTTTGCCGTTGAGGTTCTCTCTGATCTCGGATCGAGCGTTGGCTATTATTTTCCTGTTGACCTTGACGATCTCTTTCCGAATTCTGCCGATTTACGCGTTCTTGACGCTGACGTTCTTCATTATTTCGCTGCTGCTGATTGCGAACTTCTTGTTGCCGTCTTTGTTCGGATTGGTCGCGCTGTCTTTGTTTTTCTTGATTTGCGCGATCTTGTTGGTTGCGGCGTTCGCGTGATTCGTTTTCCCGCCGTTGATCTTCCTGGCGTTGCTGTCGTTCACGATTTTGTTGTTCATCGCGTTGTCTTCGCTGTTCCTGATCGTTTCTGCGTGATTGATTTTGAACCTGAGAATCATCTCTTCTCTGCTCCGAACGCCTTTCATTATTTTGACGATTTTGCTCGGGTTCCTGATCTTGCTTTTGACGTTGTTCTGCTCTGTCTTCGCGGTTTCGCTGGGCATTTGTTACAAGATTTGCACCTAATAAAATAATTGCACCGATTAACAACGAGAACAGCAAATTTTTTCTAAAACTTACTTTCATTTTTTTCCTCTCGTTAGCTGGAATGCCTAATCCAAAATTGGTTTAGTTTCAATTAATTACTACTTGCAAATATTATTCCTTGAGAACAAAGCCCAGTATTTATAGAGGTTTCAGCTAGACCGTAAGAAATTCGCATACGATTTCGTATTTGTCTAAACGTAAATAGGCTACAAATTTTTTGAAAATCAACTCATCCTTTTGAAAATTGGTAAGTTATATGAACATTCATTGCTCCATTGACGATTTCGTGGCGCATTCCGACGGCTTTCATTTTAAGAGAACCGGAATTTTGCACCGGAACGACAAAGGAAACTTTGTCCATCTGCAAAATTCGAATCGGATTTATCTTTTTATCAATCGAACTCTGCACGAGTCTGGTAATTAAACTGCTACCGACTCCGCCCGTTCCGCTCAATCTGACATCTGAAACCTTTGCACGTCCGATCAAAGATTGCGAATTTTGGTCAAATTCGAGTTCAATCGTCGAATCCGCCCAACCTTGAAAATTTACACAACCGAATCCCAACGGAATATTATATGAACCCGTAAAAGCAATCGGTGCGTTAATTCTGCCGTCTCGGAAACTAACCGACGTGCGAACGCCGTCAATTTCGCGCACCAAACGAATAGATTCATCACAATTTGTAAGTGTTTGAGTTTCGGTTACAAAGTTTGATTTAAGAAAACTTACATCAGAAAAATTCACATTTTCATTCTGAAACGCAATCGCTTTTTCTACGCTTCGATTTTTCTCATCTTTTTGTAATTCAGCTATCGGAAAAGACGGAGGTTGCAGATTTGTAAAGACCGCATCGAGCAGCGCGTCGAAAAATTTCTCGTTCAAAGTAATTGTGACATCAGCGGTTTGCTGTGCATTCGTGATTGATGCGAACAATAAAAGCGAAAAAATCAAACTTAAAAACTTTTTCATTATTTCTCCTGAACCAACAAAATCGGCTTAAAACTACTTATCTTAAAATTTCTTCGTAAAATTTGAAGTCTGATTTCTGATGTCAAATTCCATTTTCGAGATGTTTTTTATATCATAAAATATATCTAAATTTATTTTTGAGGTAGAAATTATGAAAGAATATAAAAAACCATCTGACGAAGAGTTGAGAAAAAAACTTACGCCCGAACAATATCACGTTACGCAGGAAAGCGGCACGGAACCGCCGTTTCGCAATGAACTCTGGGACAACAAAGAACCCGGACTTTATGTTGACATCGTTTCCGGCGAACCGCTTTTCAGTTCATTTGAAAAATTCGATTCGGGCTGCGGTTGGGCGAGTTTTTACAAGCCTTTGGAAGAAGAAAATTTTGTCGAAAAACGAGATGCTTCGCTTGGAATGGTTCGAGTTGAAGTTCGTTCAAAAAACGCCGATTCGCATCTCGGACACGTCTTCAACGATGGTCCGAATCCGACGGGATTACGTTATTGTATGAATTCGGCTTCGATGCGTTTTATTGCGGTTGATAAATTGGAAGAAGAAGGCTACGGCGAATATCTTCATTTATTTGAAGAAAAATAAACTGAAAATTTTTAAAAGAGCGCGAATGTAATAATTTTTGCGCTCTTTTTTAATTTTTTATCACCGTTCGATTGATGACCAGCCAATAAAGTCCGAGTTGTTTTGTAGCTTCCATAAATTCATTAAAATCAACGGGTTTTTGAACAAAGCTGTTTGCGCCGAGATCGTAACTTTCGATAATATCCTGCTCTTCGGAAGAAGAAGTTAAAACGACGACCGGAATATATTTTGTCAGTTGGTTGGCACGGATTTGTTTTAAAACTTCCAAACCGTTCAGCTTCGGGAGTTTCAAATCAAGCAGAATAAGTTCGGGAATATCATTCGCATTTCGCTCGCTGTAAATTCCTCTGGCAAAAAGATAATCCAGTGCCTCACCACCATCGCGGGTAACAGCTATTTCATTACCGATTTTGTTTTTTTGGAAGGCGCGAATTGTTAATAATTCGTCATCGGGATTATCTTCAACTAACAAAATTGTCTGATTTTTCATTATTTAACTAAAGTCGTAATTATTCTCTGATTTTAATTTTTTCTAAATCGTAAAGTAAAAAATCGCACCTTCGCCGACTTTTCCCTCGGCGCGAACGAAACCGCCGTGCCGGTTGATGATGCGTTGAACCGTTGCTAAACCGATTCCCGTTCCTTCAAATTCAGTTTTGCCGTGCAAACGCTGAAATGCACCGAATAATTTATCGGCGTATTTCATATCAAAACCTGCGCCGTTGTCCTGCACGCAGAAGCAATTTTTTTGGTCAAAAATTTGTTTTCCGATAGAAATTTCTGCATTCTCGGCTTTGGAAGTAAATTTCCAGGCATTTCCAATTAAATTTTCCAGCACGATCCGCAGTAAACCTTCGTCGCCATTCACAAATAAACTATCTTCAATATTGAATTTTACCCTTCGGTCTGGATTCATATCCCGAAGATTTAGAGCGATATGGTTGGCAATACTACTTAAATTAACTTCCGTGCGATTGATCTCGCGGCGTGTGACACGCGAAAGTTTTAACAAATCTTCAATCAACAAAGCCATTTGCTGACTTGCCAGACGTACTCTGTCCAAGTAATGTTTGCCTTCGCTATTTAATTCGTCAACACAATCCTCGATCAACGCCTGACTAAAGCCGTCAATCGCCCGCAGCGGCGCACGCAGATCGTGCGAAACCGAATATGAAAAAGATTCCAGTTCTTTATTGGCGGTTTCGAGTTCGGCAGTTCTTTCAAAAACACGATTTTCCAGAGTTTCATTCAATGACAGAATTTCTTTTTCGGCTTTTTTGGTTTCTTCAATATCCGTATTCGTTCCAAACCATCTTACGACAATA
>JBBSAX010000054.1:0-24861 GCA_038251885.1 Pyrinomonadales bacterium
AGATTAGATTATTTTGACAATCAAAGGCAGAAACGCGAGTGCAAACGAGCGTGTCAACCCCCGAACTTTTGGCACGCTCCCTCGCGGTCGCGTTTCTGCCTTTTGTCAAGATAACCTTACTTAAATTTGTTGGGGTGCTTAAAGGGGCGCAGTCTGTGGCTCTGGCAATTTTGATGGCAAGGCAGGGCGCAGGTAAAAAGGCAATCAAGTAGGTATTAGAAGAGCGTTTCGGTTACAATTTGAATCGCAGATTATCTGCAATAAGACCGGTTTATCAATTTGATGTTTCCTGCCAGAGATCAGTTCCTGAGGCGATTATCGCTTTTCTTGAATCGGAAAATTTTGAAGATGCGGTTCGCAAAGCGATTTCAATCGGCGGCGACGGCGATATGACCGCCTGTATTGCGGGAAGTATCGCCGAAGCTTTTTACAAAGAAATTCCGGCGGAAATAATAATGGAAGTAAATCAGCGTCTGCCCGGTGATTTGCGGGAGATCGTCGAGCGGTTTGCTATGAACACTAATTCGGATAACAATTATAAAAAACAATCAAATAATGATGATTTGGAAAATCTGTTTGAAGCCTACTTGCAAACCGATTACATAATTAGCGACGAATCGGTTAATTTAACCCTGCGAGTCAATGAAAAAAACTCTGAACTTGATAGCTTATTAACAATGTATCAAACAAATTCTGCTGCTTTTCTGACAGCCTACAATCCTTATTCAAAACCACTGAGTCAGGTTGAAAATGAAAAGAGACAGGAAACGCTCGTTTCGATCTTAAAAGAGAAAGGCTACATTCTCTTTAAGGGCTTCGGGCAAGGTCGAACAGGCAATTGGCAGCCTGAACCAAGCGTTATGATTATGGGAATTAATTTTCAGACAGCACTGGAGTTTGCCCGCCAATTTGAACAAAATGCCTTTATTTTTCTCGAAAAGAGCAAATCACCAAAACTAATCAAATCGAGATAATACCAAGTTGCGTGAAAAGAATAATTAAAATGGCGGAAACGCGACTGCAAAGGAGCGTGTTCAATAACACTAACAGCACGCTCCTTTGAGTCGCGTTTCCGCCTCGCATCTCGTTTTCTACATCATCCTATTTACGCAACTTGGTATAATTCATATTAAAATCCGGTCTGAAAGTGAAGTAGTCCAAATTTTGATCGAGTAATTATTCTTTCAAAAAATACTAAAAAAAGACGTTGCTTTATAATAAAGTAACGCCTTAAGTTTAAGATTTACAACTTAAACTAAAATTCAAACCTAATTGCAAATTGCATTTGTCGTGCAGCAGCGGCAGATGTGATCTGTCCAAAAGTAAAGCTATTAACGTTTGCAAATTGCGTATTGTTGAATAAGTTCGTTTTATTGAGCAGGTTAAATGCTTCTGCTCTTAATTGAACACGGACATTTTCTCCGAATCTGACATTTTTCAGCAAAGACATATTCACGTTGAAAAATCTCGGACCATTGATAACGGTTCTAGGCGTGTTTCCGGTTTGACCGGGAGCAACATTGAAAAATACCTGTCCCGGAAATGCAGTATTACTGTTTAAGCCGGGGAAGCTATAGCCGGTTGATCCCTGACCTGACGAACTGATAACCGAAGGATTAATGAAATAAATGTTTCCATTTAGTTCGAAAATTCCTGATAAGGCTCGAATGTCATCATTGCTCAAAGAACTGAACGCCGTTTGTCTTCCTGAACGCGCTCCGCGATTTAATGTACCGCGAGTATCTAAAAAGCTGATCGGCGCGCCGGTTGTCCATTGGGCTAATCCGCCAATTTCCCAACCGCCGAAAATCTTGTCAACGATTCCGCCATTGTTCAAAAACATCTTGCCTTTACCGAACGGCAATTGATAAATACCGTTGAAGTTAAAGACGTGAGTTTGATCAAAGTCGGCGCGTTGACGATCAAGATCGGGGCTTTGATTTTGCAGAAGCGGTTCAAAAAGCTGTTGGCTTGTTCCGACCGTATCCGTCAGATTTTTCGAGAATGTATAGTTTGCTTGAAAATACAATCCTTGTGAAAAACGGCGGCGAATTTCCACTTGAACCGAGTTATAGTTATATGAACCGGCATTTGTGAAAAGTTCTATCTGACCGATATTCGGATTCGGATAGAAATTGATAAATGGAACATTACCCGGAGCTGCCAGCGTCGGATGATTATTTCTATTAGCGGCGATAAAGCGTTGCGCCAAATCAGCGACAATGCCGTTTCGCAGATCAGAAATAAACGTCGCAAGCGTTACGCCTGTTCCGACTCCTAATTGTCCCGGACCGCCATTTCCACCATTGGTGAAAATAGATAAAGCCTGACAACCCGTAACAGTCGCCGGATTACAGAAAGGTGTAGTCGCTCCCGGCAATGCCAGGTTTGATTGCGCCCGTTGGAAATCGGCTAAGAAACCATTACTGACAACATCAATCTGATTAAGATCAAGCCCTCTTGCCAAATTCTTACTGCGGCTTCCGACGTAGCGAATTTCAAATGCAGTATTGCCGAAGAATTCGCGTTGGAAACCGAAACTGTATTGCTCAACTTTAGGAATCTGTAATTCGGGATCAACTACGTTAGCAACTCCGAAAAATCCTTGAACCGAAGTGTTGTTTTGTAAGAATGAACGCGGCGGCGTAACAAATGCCGGCGCACTAATTGATGGTAAAGCCTGACTCAAACGAGTATTCAGGGCAGTTGTGCCGATCGGACCGAGCGCATTATTGGTTGCGCGACCAAGACCGACGTTTGCGGAAAGAGTCGAATTCAACGAAGTGATGATCGAATCGTTTCCGTAAATGTGGCTGTAGCCGCCGCGAATAACTGATTTGCCTTCTGCTCCGAAAAGGAAATTTCCGATACCGGATTCAAAATTCGGCGAATAAGCTACGCCGACATTCGGGGCAAAGTTGTTGTAATCAGTTTTGTAGTAAAGAAATTCTTTACCCGCATTTGTTCCGATGATATTGTAGCTTCCGTTTCCGTTAATCAGCGAAGCCGCCGGATTTTTCGGATCTGAAATAACAGGTTCAAGTGACAAACCATTATTAAGTTTCAGAGCCGGGAATAATTCATATCTTAACCCAAGCGAAATTGTAAGTCCGCGTGCAATTGACCATTTATCAGAAGCATAAAGCGCGTGATTTGAATTTCGGAACGGGGAAAGATTTCTGGTTGCCGAATAACCCGATGTCGGAGTCGTCGTATTGAAACCTTGTGTAGCACTGCTGACAATGCCGCCCAAAATTGCCAACAACGAATTTGCCGTGCCGAGTTGCGTCGTGCTGATCAGACTTCCTGCTCCGCCGACGTTCGCAAAATTAGTAGTTTGCAATGTGGTCGTTGTGGCTGTGGTGACATTGGTCGTACCGATTATGTAATTCGGAACAATGAGAACATCATTGTAAGAATTTACTTTATATAATTGAAACTGACCGCCGAATTTCAGGGAGTGTTTTCCGACAATCACGTTGAGGTTATCTGCTGCCGAATATAATTTATTATTTCTTCCTTGGTCGAGGAAGATATTATCCGGTTGGCTGATGATACCTGCAAGAGTCGAACTCGTCGTCCCGGACGGTCCGATGAAAAACGGCAGATATGCACTAACACGTTTAAAGGGAACTTCACTCGTAAAAATTCCCCAACGAGCTTCGTTTACTATATTATCCGAAAGAATTCTGCGGTAAGCAATTGTGAAAGATTTATTAGCCGAGAACTGAGTTACATCCGGCACTACGTCAAATCCTGTCGAATCAACGTCAGGTCGAAGATTGTTTTCCTTATTGTAACTGAAAACTCCATTGATGCTGTCTTTATCAGTAGCCTCGATGTCAATTCTTGTTGTGTAAGTGCTACGTGTCGTATCTTGCCGACGGTTAAAGCCGAATCCTGTAGTGTTCAAACCGTCGCCGATGCCGGCAGTGTTTCCTGCTGTCGGCATCACACCGAGAACTCTCTGTTGAATAATCGGATCAATCGTTGAAGGAATTCCTTGAAATCCCTGTGCTTGTGCAAAAGCCAAGATGTTCGTAACTGTACAGATACTATTGGCAGCACCTGAAGGACAGGCAATACCGCCTGCATTCACCGGATTTCCGGCTGTGGCACGGTTAAATCTAAATGTTCCGGCTCTCGCTTCGGGTGTCAGAATTGTTCGTGTCGCACGCGCTGAAATCGGGTCTTTGATACCTTCATATGCGAAGAAGAAAAATCCTTTACCTTTATCAAATAAATCGCCTCCTTCACCAAAATGAAAAGTTGGAAAAGGTCCGCTGATTTTGCCGCCGTATTGATTACGATTACGGAATGGCGGTTTCTTAGCTACTTCAGCCTGACTACCATCCGGATTCCTCGGAGTGCGATTGTTAAAGAAATTGTTAGCACCAAAACCCGAGTTTCTATTATAGGCAAATAATGCGCCGTGGAAGTCCTTAGTTCCGCGCGGTGTGACGAGAATGATCTGTGCGCCGCCCGAACCTAAATCCGATTCCTGATTACTCGTAGCAATGGTAAACTCGCCTGTGTCATCAACTGACGGTCTGCCGGGAGCAAAATCGGTCGCATTGGAACGGATAAACTGATCCTGAATGCTGATCCCGTCGCGGGTAATGTTCGTCATCGTCGTTCTCAATCCGTTGATAGATGTGCCTTGAAACGGATTGCTTGCAACGCCGGGTTGAAGAATTGTCAAATCCAATGGATTACGTGTAATCAGCGGAAGCGACAAAATTTGTTGTGGGCTAACAGTATTAGATACCTGTGCCGTGTTTGACGTAACAATATCAGCACCCGCAGTAACCGTTACGGTTTCCTGCAATTCTCCTACTTCTAAAGTAGGAGTAAGATTATAATCTCTCGCTACATCAATTTTTACGCCATTAGCAATATAAGTTTTGAATCCTGAAGCAGTTACTTTTACTGCATAAGTTCCTACTTCTAACTGCGGAAAAATGAAATTTCCCGATCCATCGGTTACAAGCGTAAACTCTTTACCTGTTTTATCAAAGGTAATAGTAACGGTTGCTCCCGGTAAAACGCCGTCAGGACTGGAAACAGTCCCGGACAGACGACCTGTAGTGTTTTGTCCAAATGTAAAAACTACTGACAAAAGAACGAACAAAGTACTAAAGAACAATTTTTTCATTGCTGCCCCTCCATATTGGCAAATTTTAACTTTATTTTTTTATCTTTTGGGGAAGATACGGCTTTTTGGGCAAATTTGGTGCCAATATTTTTAGAAGTACAAATTGTATTAAATACACGCACTTAGTTTTATCCGGTTCTAGAAACCATTCAGAGAATTATTCTTTTTTCCAAAATTTTGAATTTTTGGCAATAATTTAGGGGTTTTTGATTTACATAATAATATTATTGCTTTGATACTGAATTAGCCGAGTTTTCCCTGAAATCTAACGGCAAAATGTTTACTGAGATGTTAGCTCGGCTTTATCCATTTTTGAAGAATGATATTTGAAAACAGAACGCCGAACAAGTAAGTTTATTTTGATATTTTCCGACCAAAGAAAAGTCAAAAGGAGCTTAACTATGGACGGCGTTCTGATGAAATTTGTTACAGCATTTGCGCCGCTTTTTTCCAAGCCGGTGTTTGAGAAGATCAAAGTTTTAGTCGTTGGGGCGATTCTTTCGCCGGCTTCACGCACGGTTACGAATGCGCTGCGCGTCATGGGCTTGAGCGAGGAGAAGCATTTCCTGAAATATCATCGCGTGTTAGCTCGTGATCGTTGGGTTCATTGTTGGCGGGCAAGATATTACTCAATTCGTTATTGAAAGTGTTTGGTTCAACCGATGAGATCGTCATCGGCTTTGACGAGCATCTGGAAAGAAGACGCGGAAGGCGCATCACGGCGAAAGGAATTTATCGGGACGCGGTCCGCTCGTCGGATTCATTTTTCGCCCGTAGCGAGCGGTTTGCGATGGCTCTCATTTATATTGCTGGCGGAAGTTCCTTTTGCCAAAAGAGTACGTGCATTGCCGTTTTTGACGATTTTGTGTCCGTCCGAAAGGTATCATAAGGAATGCGGGATTCGGCATCGGAAACTGACTGAGCGGGCGCGGCAGGCGATACTTTGGATTTAGAAATGGCTGCCTGAAAGGGAGTTGATATTAGTCGGCGATGCGAGTTTTGCCGCCATTGACTTATTAAATGCGGTCAGGGGAAAAGTGGTGATGGTGACTAGTTTGCGCCTTGATGCCGCTTTGTATGAAGCGGCTGAGAAGTTGGAAAAAAGAGCGATTGGGCGACCACGCAAGAAAGGCAAAAGATTGCCGAATTTAACGGAAGTAATCAAGGATGAGTGCACCGTTCAGGAAACAGTTACGGTTAATTGGTATGGCACACAACGTGAGATACTGCTGGCAAGCGGCATTTGGGAATTGAAACTAATCGGCAATGGTCGGACAACGCGATAAAAAGAACCACGCCGTGTTTGTTCGGCTTGTTTTCGCTCATTGCAATGATGGCAGAGGAGTTATCAAGAAGCGGAAACTTGAAAATCAGAAGTGCCGCGTGGTATGAAAAAGAGGTTGCCACATTTAGCAATACTATCGGCTGTGTAAGGCAACAAATATGGGAAGCACAGAGTTTTCAAACATCGAAAAACGAGTGGGAGATGATAAAAATACCACGCTCATTTTTAGAAACCCTGACAGAAACACTCTGCTTTGCCGCGTAATTTAGATAAAGTCGAGTTTATAGTTAAATAGTTAAATTTTCGGTTAAGAACTCTTATTTTCAATAATTCTAAGAGATGTTCGATGAAGTAAAATACCTAACTTTTTATTCACATAGTTTTAACTCTATTGTCACAATGCTGCTCTATTCTTCAGTGTTTATCGTTCTGATTAAAAAGCAAAATCTTGCTTTTAGTTACTAAATTTTTTGTAATAGAAGGAGTTACCGAGAATCGCACCCGATGTTTCCTTAAAAGTGCGCTCTGAAACGACTTTTATCCAAATCTTTCAGCAAAAATTTTAATTCTTCGAGGAGCATATATTTAATGAAATTCAATAAAAATCGGCACAGCCGCCGAACATTTTCAGAAAAAATACTTATCTTTACCTGTTTACTTTTACTTTTGGCAGTTCTTGTTTCCGGCACGCAGGCGCAGTCGGAAAACGGCAGTTCTTCGCTTGAAGGAACGGTCAGAGATCAAAATGGCGCGGTGATTCAAGGCGCAACCGTCATCGTCAAAAACACGGAAACTAATCTGACGCGAACCGTGACGACAAACTCGAACGGTAGTTTTTCGCTCAATGTCTTGCCCGTCGGAACTTATGAAGTTACGACAAAATCCGCCGGTTTTGCGGAAATGCCGATGCAGGTTACATTAAAAGTGGGCGAAACAACGCCGATTGATATTGCTCTTGCTCCGCAGGGCGCGAATGTTTTGGTCGAGGTCAACGCCGATCCGCAGACAATTGATGCTGAAACGCAGTCAACCGGAACAGTGATTTCGCCGCGTCTTGTTGAAGATTTGCCGGTGCGCGGGAGAAACTTTACGGAGTTCGTGCAACTTACTCCGGCGGTCGTGCAGGAATCTGATAGAAACGGTTTAGTGATTGCCGGACAGCGTTCGATCAATTCAAATGTGGCGATTGACGGCGCGGATTTTAACGACGCACTCCAAGGCAATCAGCGTGGCGGAAACGAATCGGTTTTCTTTTTCCCGCAAACCGCTGTCCGGGAATTTCAAGTCGTGCGTTCCGGTGCAAACGCCGAAGTTGGCAGAACCAATGCCGGTTTTGTCAATGTCGTCACTAAATCGGGAACGAACGATATTCGCGGCGAAGCGTTTTATTTCAACCGCAACAAAAAATTGACTTCACCCGATGCTTTCGGTCAGAGTTTGGATAACGCGCAGAATCAGTTTGGCGGCTCGGTCGGCGGCGCGATCAAGAAAGACAGAGCATTTTTCTTTTTCGCCATCGAACAGAACTATTTGCGCGTTCCGTTTGTCGTCCAATTTCAAAATGTTCCGGGTGTGGCGTTGCCGGACAACATTTCATCTTTGCAAGGCGAACAGCGCGGCACGAATAATCCGACGGCACTTTTCGGACGCACGGATTTTATTTTGAATCAGGCGAATACGCTCAATGTTCAATATACTTACACCAGATTTCGCGGGGAAAACTTCAACTTTGACAATCCTCGACAAGACACGGCGGTTGAAAGTAATTACACGCGCAGAAATTCGAGCAACGGTTTGAAAGGTTCGCTCGTTTCGGTTTTAAATCCAAAAACCGTCAATGAAGTCCGCGCTCAAATTGCGACTGACAATCGTATCGAACAACCGAATTCGACCAACGGACAAGCTGTTGTCGCCGGATTCGGAACACTCGGCGGCGACCGTGCGCGTCCGAGACTTTTCAATACGACGCGCTTTCAATTGACCGATAATTTGAGTTATGAAGCAGGCAAAAATAATTTTCGGTTCGGTTTTGATACAAACGTCAACCGCGTTCGCCAACAGCGCGAATCGAATACTCAGCCTCGTTTCGACTTTGAAAGCCGTGCGGTCAGCGGCGTGACGATTGCGACCGGCTTGGAAAATTTTATAAATCTTCGTCCGCGCCGTTTTCGCCAGTCATTTCCGACGAGTTCAAATCCTGATGATCTGGTTTATCGGGGAACGCAAAAAGAATTTGCTCTTTTTATACAGGACAAGATCAAGGTTTCGCAACAATTGACGATCAATGCCGGTTTGCGTTGGGAAGCGCAATATAATCCGCAGCCGAAAAATCCTAATCCGGCATTTCCGCAAACGGCTTTGATTCCGAACGATTTGAAACAGTTTCAGCCGCGTCTCGGTTTAGCTTATGATGTCGGCGGCAAAAGCAATACGGTCATCAGACTTTCCGCCGGAATTTTTACCGCGCGAACTCCTGCCAATCTTTTTCAGCGCGTAGCGACCGACAACGGCTTAAATGTCACTGAAATCGAAATCACCGAAACAACGGCTTGTCGTAATTCGATTGTCGTCAATCTCGCGGGTTGCCGTTTGCGCGGACCGAACGCGATTGTTATATATCCGAACAGGTTAACGGCGATTCCGACCGCATTTATCGTCAAACCGCGAGTTTTCGGCTTTGATCCGAATTTCAAAAATCCGCGCTCGTTTCAAACTGCGGCGACCGTCGAGCAAAAAATCGGCGAAGATTTTGTTTTCACCGCCGGATATATTCACAACGCGACGTGGAATCTGCAACGCCGGCTTGACCGCAATTTATTCGCGCCGACGTTGCAACCGAGCGGTTTCCCGATATTTTCGGCAACTCGTCCGAACACGACAATTTCGCAATTGGAAATTAATGAATCATCCGCTCATTCGACTTACGACGCACTGACGCTTTCCGTGCGCCGACGCTTCGCCAAAAGATACCAATTTGAAGCGAATTACACTTTCGCCAACAACCGCGACGACGACTCAAACGAACGCAATTTTTCACGCCAAACAACGCTTAATCCATTTGATTTGAAAGCCGAAGAAGGTCCGTCAAAACAAGATGTCCGCCATAGTTTGAACTTGAGTGGCTTGGTTGATTTGGGTTCCGGATTTACGTTGAGCGGAATTATCGTAACGCGCAGCGGATTTCCTTACACGGCGTTGATCGAAGACGGAACGGACACCAATAACGACTTAAATGACGCTAACGAACGCGCCGTCGTGAACGGTGTCGTATCACAACGATTCGGTTTTCGCCAGCCTTATTTTTTCAATCTGGATGTTAGATTATTGAAAGGTTTCAAATTCGGCGAAAGAATGCGACTTGACCTTTCGGCGGAAGTTTATAATGTTACGCGAAATACAAATAAAGGCTTCGGTTCAGACTCTCTCGCCAATTTCTGCACGGGAAATTCGGCGTTGGCAGACACGGCAAACCCGCTCAGTATTTCGTGTCCGAGCGGCTTTTTCCCGAATATCAGAGCGCAGGAACCGACCTCTGCGCCGTCAACCGCACGTTTCGGCGGACCTCGCCAACTGCAACTCGGTGTGCGATTTATTTTCTAGAACATATCTTAAAAATAAAAATTATCTTCGGGCGAAGAAAAATCTTCGCCCATTTTTTTATTATGACAAAATTTATTTCGATTTTAGGATTACACGTCTTTTTGATTCTCGTCGGGCAAACCATAAATGCTCAAACAAATCAATGGCGACCTGTCAGCGGCGCACGGCAGGACAATATCAGCGGAATGGCACTTGTCGAACACGAAGGAAATAAAACTGTTTTCATCATCGTCAACGACAATAAAAAGAAGGAGCAAAACCACGCCGCGCTTGTGACTATTGAAGGTCGTAACGCGCCGAAATACGCCGCACTTAAATGGAACAGCAGCGATGATGTCGGAATTGATTTTGAAGCGATAACGTCAATTCCCGATCTGAAAAATAATTTTATGGCATTTACTTCGGCAGGCAGAGTTTTCCAAATCGAACTCGATCTGAACGACAATTCCGTCAAAGTCATCAAATCGTTCGACGTGCCGAACATTCCGCAAAACAGCGATTTTGAAGGCTTCGCTTTGCAAAAAGTTAATAATGTTTTGCTGGCAGTTTGGGCGGACAGAGGGTTGGACGCAAAACCCGCGCAACTTTTTTGGAGCAGATTTGATTTGAAAAATTACAGCTTCACGCAGATTGATTCCGCATTTTTAAAAGTTCCGTATCCAATCGGAAACACGCGCCATATTTCCGATGTTAAAGTTGCCGAAAGCGGCGCAGTTTTTATCTCGTCCGCCTCCGATCCCGGAAATGACGGACCTTTTGCCTCCGCCGTTTATTTTGCCGGAACATTTAATTCGTGCAATCCGTCGAAAATCGGTTTCGTTCAATCGCCTTCGTTGACACGACTTTTTCACTTCGATTATCACAAAGTCGAAGCAATCGAATTCGTTTCGGGTGCGGACGGCGGAATGGCTTTCGGAACAGACGATGAAAATCTCGGTTCGGCATTGTATCTCGACCGGTGAAAATCTTTAAATTGTTTAATCAAACCCGGTGATGTAATTTATTCGGACAACGTATTATCAATAATTTCCTGCACTCGCCCGACTTGTCCGTCAGTTAAACGCACCTTTATGCCGTGCGGATGATTTTGCGAATTTGTTAATAAATCCTTGACTGTTCCGACAGTTCGTTTTCCCGTGCGCTGGTCTTGTTTTAAGACAATCGCCACGCGCATTCCGGCGCGGATGTTTTTTCGTTCTTTTCCATTCATAAAATTTATAGTTCCTTAAACTATATCGGCTTTGCCTTCACAACAATTTTTTATTGCTTTTTCTAATAATTTTCTCTGAATAATGGCTGTTTACTCGTTAGAGCAAATACTAGCTCAAAATTTAACTTGGAACAGAGCGCGAATCAAGTTTTTAGCACGTTTTTTAGTCGCTCTGTTTCAAGTTTAGACGGTTAATTTGGCAAACATCGCCGGTGTTTTTGCCGGACGTGCGAAGATTGCTTCAAATTATAAGAAACTGCAAAGATTTTTGCGTTTTTTTCAGTAGAGCAGGCTGAAATAGCTTGCTTAGTGTTGAAACTGTTGAGGGTAGAACGTCCTTATACGATAGCGAACGGGCGGCACGGAATGGCAATTAGGCAAGAGTCGGGTCTCGGATAAATATTGGGCATTCCTTTCAGACAATCAGAGAAATCAGAGTATTGACCCGATGATGTCAAAACAACTTCACGAAAACAATTCACGAATTCACTTTGCAACTATCCGGTGAAAAGCGCATCCTAAGAATATCAATCCTTCTCTTGCATCAATTTTTGATGCGCTCGTCAAAGACGGTTTTTTTTAGATAAGTTCGAGAGCAGGCTCATTTTTAGTTATAGAAGTCGCTCTTGAAATTCTTGAGACACCGAAACCGATCCTTCGTTAGACCACCGTTTTACTCTTCGAAGCCAGATTCGATTCGACACTTCTTTTGAAATTCCCGAAATTTTGGGAAAAGGTAAATATGGTTATGTCAAATAAACTCTATGTAGGAAATCTTTCCTTCGATACATCAGCACAGGATTTGGAAAAAATGTTCGGCGAGATCGGAACGGTTGAATCAACCAATTTGATCGAAGACCGCGACACGGGACGTTCGCGCGGATTCGCATTTGTCGAAATGTCGAGTCAGGAAGAAGCACAAAATGCTATTTCGCAGCTTGACGGCAAAGAAATTGATGGTCGCCAGTTGAAAGTCAACGAAGCCAAACCGCGCGAAAATCGCGATGGTAGCGGTGCAGGTCGCGCCAACTACGCCGGCTCACGCTACTAAGAGAAAACGCTTTATTGAAAGCGATTATCTAAGAATATCTCCGGCTGATTTTCTGCCGGAGATATTTTTTTCATTGGAATAAAATCATTTGTCAACGCCGGTCAATACTCCGGGGACGATAAACGAAAGGAGAAAAACAAATGAAAGAAGAAATGGTAGAAGTAAACGGACTTGTTATTGATAAACAGCGCGGCACTAGTTTTAAAGTGCAGGTTGATAAAACCGAACATATTGTGTCGGCTCAAATTTCAGGCAGAATGCGTCGAAACCGGATTCGCATCCTTATCGGCGACAAAGTTGATGTAGAGATGTCGCCTTATGATCTGACAAAAGGAAGAATTACATATCGCCACAAATAGAGTGATCTTTATTTATGGCGGCAAGTTTTATCGAGTATTAAAACTTCCAGAAAAAAGGAATTAAAAGTGAAGCCGTAATCCACAGGATGTTTTTTGAAGGCGTGCCGACTTTGACGAAATCGAAAAATTTGTATTAACCGCTTTGGACTAATGATGAGTCATCACGCGCAATTTTCATAGTTTTCTTTTCAAGATTAACGGCGTAAACTTTTGTCGCCAAACCGAGTTTTTCGAGAAACTTTATCTGCATCCAGTTAATATCAAATTCATACCAGGCAAGTCCGTGCCGTGCCGAACGCGGGTGTGCGTGATGGTTATTGTGCCAGCCTTCGCCGAAGGTCAGCGCGGCGATCAAGCCGTTGTTGCGCGAATCGTCCCGCGTTTCAAAACGGCGTGTTCCCCATAAGTGCGTCGCCGAATTAACGAGAAACGTCATATGCCAGCCGAACACCTGACGCAGAAAGATTCCCCACAAAACCATTGACCAACCGCCTATGAAATACAAACTTACACCGACAATCAAAGTCGTCACAAAAAAGTATTTCGAGATGAAAACGTGAAATTTGTCTTTGAGCAGATCGGGCGCGTAACGCTTGAAGGTCGCTTCGTCGTGTGAAAGCGCAGTGCCGCGCATCAGCCAGCCGATATGCGCCCAAAAAGTGCCGTCGCGCGGAGAATGCGGATCGTTTTCGGTTTCGGTAAAAGCGTGATGAATGCGGTGCGTCGTTACCCATTGAAGTGGTCCCGATTGCAGCGCGAGAGTTCCGCAGACGGTCAAAAAATACTCGACAACTTTTGGCGTTTTAAATCCGCCGTGCGTCAGCAAACGGTGATAACCCAAACCGATTCCCAAACTTCCGGTCATCCACCAGATAACCACGGCGGCAAATAAATTCTGCCAGCTAAAAGTAAACAATGCCCCGATTGCTAAAATATGAAAACCGATGATGGCGATTGACGAGACCCATTGAATACCCTTTGTTTTTGTATTTTCTATACTCATTTTATTTTTTAATTCTAAAATCATTTGGATTAATGCTTAATTTTTTAATCTTTGATTGCCCGTCAGTTTGATGTAATTTTTCAGCAAAGATTGTAAGAGTTTGGTAATATATCGCGGAAGCATTTATCAAATATTTTGCAGATTCGTTGTGTAGCACAAAAAACGCTTGCAAAATAATTGATAGTTGAAAATGGAGAATTGTTAATTTTATCCTTTATTCTTACGTTATTCCCGATTTAACTTGATATAAACCGCTTTCTTAAACTTATAAATCAGCGACATACGCTTCCACTTTTCAATCGCCTTTAATTTCAACTTGCCGATCTAAAATATCTTCGACATAAATCATTTTAACCATTACAAACAAGATGGCGACGAGCGGAACTGCTAACAACAAACCGAGAAAACCGAAAATTACCGCGAGCATCAGTTGGGCGGCGATAATCAGCACCGGCGGAATCGAAACGGCGCGTTTTTGGATCAGCGGTGAAATTATAAAACCGTCGAGATTTTGGACGGCGAGATGAATACCTAAAACGTAAAGGACTTGTGTCGGACTTTGTGCCAGAGCGATTATCACGGCGGGTGCATCCGATTTGCCCCAGAATATCTGCACCAAGCGTTATTTGCTTTGGAATATCGCTTTCACATAATTCTTTGGCAACATTAAAAACCTTTTTATTTCCTCTGCGATGCAAAATTACAATCAAACTTCATCTTGCATCTTCGTCCTTTTCATTTAAGGCAAGTTCAATGATTTGCTCGATTGTAAGATTTTCATTTTCCCTTTTCACAATGATTCTCCAACTTCAAAACTTTTACCTGTTATTTCACCATTATTAACATTAATAATTTCCGCGCCCGCACCGAATTTTTCGACGAAGGATTCTTTTGACGTTGTCACAAAAGTTTGTGTTTTATCGCTTAAAAATTCTAAAAGCTGACCGATCCGCTTATAGTCTAATTCGGCATCAATATCGTCGAGCAAGAAAAGTGGATATTCGTTGTGTTGTGAAAAATAAACCGACAAAGTAGCAAGTTGCAAAATCAAAAGCGCACTCCTTTGCTGTCCTGAAGAGCCGAATTTTCGCAAATCGCGTCCGTCGAATAAAATATCTAAATCGTCGCGGTGCGTTCCGATCAAAGAATATCCGGCGCGAAGTTCGGCTTGGACTCTTAATTTAAGTCTTTCCGTTAAAAGATTTGCATAGTCTTCGAGATCGCCTTTGCCTTCGAGCGATGACACATAACGTATCGAAACTTCTTCTTTGCCGAAAAGTTTTTTCTCTAAATCTTCATTTAATCTTTCGACATAACGCACACGCGCTTTGTGAATTCGCGTCGCGTGTTGAATCAATTGCTCATTCCAAGGTTCTAATCTTTCGGCAGCTTCGTCCAGAGAATACTCATCCTTTTGCGCTGTTTGCAGAAGCGAATTTTTCTGCCGGATGACGCGATTGTAATCAGCTAATGTCTGCACAAACGGCGGATAAATCGAAACGATTCCGCCGTCGAGGAATTTCCGCCGCGCTTCGGGACCGCCGCGCACAATTTCCAGTTCATCGGAATTAAACAAAACGGCGTGAAGTTGTCCTAAAAATCTCTGGACGGTTTCGCGTTTATTATTGAGCGAAAGAATTTTTGAATTGCCTTGCAAAGCGACCTGCAAAGTTCGCATAATACCTTCGCTTTGCCGCACATTTCCTTTGACGATTGCCAATTCTTCTTCAAATTTTATTGCTTCGGTTAAGCGCGTAGTTTTGAACGATTTCGTCGTGGCAAGTAAATAAATTGCTTCGAGCCAGTTTGTTTTGCCTTGCCCGTTTTCGCCGAAAATTATGTTAAGTCCTTTTCCGCAAATGATTTTGCCGTTAAGATTTCGGAAATTTTGCGCTTCGAGCAACTCTAATAACATTCAACTATTTTAACACAAACAGTTTCAAAAACTTTCCGCTTCATTATTGGAAAATCCCCTCTTTTATTAATTTATTTTTAATAAGTGTTGGCATTTGTTCAACACTTATTCTATTATTAAATTCCCAAAAGAAATAAAATGAAAATTTCGATTAGTTTATTCTTAATTCTTATCTTTTCGTGCGCCGTTTTTGCCCAGCAAAATCGCGTCAAATCGCTCGCCGAAAATTTTAATGCTGTTGCAACAAACGGTAAATCCTTTGAACTTAACTCATTAAAAGGAAAAGTCGTCGTTTTGACATTTTGGTCAACAAAATGCGCGATTTGCCACGCGGAAATTCCGAAGCTCAACAAATTAGCCGAAAATTATAAAGACAAAGATGTAGTTTTTCTCGGACTGACGATGAATAACGAAGCCACGGTCAAGGCTTACACAAAGAAAAATCCATTTAATTTCAATCTTCTACCCGACAGTTTCGGCGTAGTTTTAAAGTATGCCGATAAAGACGGCGAAGGAAACATCGCAATGGGTTTTCCGGCACATTTTCTCATCAATCAAAATGGTGAAATCGAACTCAAAACCAGCGGTTTTGATAAAACCGAAAAACTCGATGCGAAAATAAATCGTCTTTTAAACTCAAAGAAATCAACTGAAGATTGATTTTCAAATTGACATAAAACTCAAAAAATCTTGACAATAATCACAAAAGCAAACTATAAAGGGTAATTATGAAATACATTCTAAGCCTTTTTGCCGTGTGTTTTCTTGCTCTTTCCGCAGTTGGACAATCAAAGGAAACTCCGAAAAAAAACTCTTCCGCAAATTCCGATATGGTTTCGGTTTCGGGTAAAACCTTCGGTTCGGCGGAATTAGACGGAAAAATCGTTGTTTTGAATTTTTGGTACACGAGTTGTCCGCCGTGTTTAAAGGAAATTCCCGAACTCAACAAATTGGTCGAAGAATTCAGAGGAAAAGACGTTGTTTTTCTCGGACTTGCCACCGATAACAAACAAAAGATCGAAAAATTTCTTAAAAAAAAACCTTTTAATTACGAGATAATTCCTTCGGCAACACAGGTGATGTTCGAGTTTCTCGAACCGGATAAAAACGGAAATCTGCAAACCGCATTCCCGACGCACATCGTCATCAACCGCGAAGGGAAAAAGATTCTTTATGAAACGGGAATCAAAGGCATCGAAGCGGTCAGAAAAGAATTGAAGTTTCAGTTTCAAGACGATAGAGTAAAACCGAAAATTTTTGATTAAATCGGAAACTTAAATTATAACGGCGTGGCTTGTTTCTGCTCAAAATTTACGGTATATTTTTTGTTTGCCGCTCTTAGTGCGGAGAGATCGCATAATGGTATTGCAGTAGTCTTGAAAACTACCGGGCGTAAGCCTATGCAGGTTCGACTCCTGTTCTCTCCGCCATTTTCAAAATTGTAAAAAAGGATTTGTGATTTTTATTTCGCAAATCCTTTTTACTTGAGTTAAATCACAAGGAAAATAGCACACGAATAAACGCTGATCTGGCGAATTCTCACAGATTTTATTAGAATAAAATAAATCTGCCAAAAATAATCTGCGCTAATCCGTTAAATCCGTGAAAATCCGTGTGCTATTTTCCGTTTCAACTTGTCTAATTTTTTTGCGCCTCATACAACTTTTCCGTGAGTTCGTTGCTCAAAGCAAATTAGAAACCTTATAAAAACCAATAACTTGGAGAATTATGATGAAAATGTTCTGTGCGCTATTCGTGTGTTTATTATTGAGTTTTGCCGTATCTGCTCAAACGTCTGAAACAGAAAACAAAACGGAGCTTGGAGTTGAAGAAATTACGCTTTCACGCGACGACGGTTCAGGGCAAATCGGCGATGAAGCAGAAAGTTTTGTAACTACGGATGTGCCGATTCATTGCTCGATTCTGTTAAATTCGATGGAATCGGCGACCGTCAAAATGAATCTCGTTGTCGTCAAAGCCACCGGATTAAAACCGGAATCGAAAATCATTACCGTCAGTTATAAAACGAACGGCAAACAAAATCGGGTAAATTTTACTACGTCGCCCGAAAAATTTTGGACAGAAGGGAAATATCGCGTTGATATTTTCATTGACGGGAAAATTTCCGAAAGCAAGGAATTTGAAATCACAAAAGCAGTAGCAAAATAGTTGAACGATTCTCAAAAATTTATTGAATAAACAAAGGAGCGAGAGTTTCGTGTGCTGAATAACTTGACCGTTTCACTTTTGATAAATAGAAGTGAAGCAGTCGCTGAAAAATGGCAGGAAACTCTGTATCAAGTAACTTTCTCAACGGAAAACGAACTGCGCCCGGAAAGACAGAAAGCGCACAAAATAACAGCCGAAGAAAAGAAAAATTTGCTTTTTGCGTTAAACGAAAAAGGCAGATTCGATCCGGTCGAACCGCTTCCCGACCAAGATTTACCTGATTTTTTATTTTTATGGAATTATCTTCACGAAACCTTGCGGGGCGATTCAAAGGAAAACTTAAATTCGCTGGCACGAATTCTCGAAGTCAATAAAAATGCTTTCAAAATGCTGAACAGTTTTTCCATCAAAAAGTAGCTTCTGGCGATCAACACGCTTGGAAATCTTCACGAGCAGAATGCTTATAAAAAGATCGAAAATCTGATTTTCGGACACGATCCGATAATTTCGCTCTGGGCTTGGCGTGCGCTTTTTCGGATAGATTTCGAAAAAACACTCGAAAAACATCTCTCGATGATCGCCGTGCGCGAGGACTTGTCGCCGACTTTTGTGGTCAAAGTTTTGTTCGAACTCGACAGGGACCTGATTTCCGAGCCGCTCGTAAAAATCGTTGAGGAAAATTATCAAAAAAGCCTTAACGAACGGCTGATGTCGCGGCTAATTTCTTATTTAACGATCATTCACGTCAGTTCTTATGCGCCTCTGATCCACAAAATATTACACGAAAGCGAGCAAATGGAATTTATCTGATCTTAACGATAATTTCGCTCGGAGTTTTACCGCGTTTTATTCAAAGGCAGACGATTCATAAATTTCCTCTGACGGAAACGGGTTTCGAGCCGCCGATTTCTTTAATCGTAACGGTGTACAACGAAGAAGCCGCCAATTTCCGCCGAAAAACAAACCGCTTCAGAAAATATAAAGCAGGCAGCATAAAATCTTGCGATGACTTATTAAGTCCAGAGTCAACGCTTCGTCGTGCAACCGCCGGCGGATTGCGGCGTTTTTTTACAAACTTAAGCGTTGACTTCTGAACGTGAAATTATCAAAGGTTTGTATTTCCACTTACCCTTCAGCTTCGCGGGCAATTGCTGCTTCGCCGCCGACTTTTGCGGCGAGTTTTGCCAAAACCAAAACGACGATGACTGCAATCGCCGTTGCCAAACCTGCGTAAATATATTTCGATGTCAAACTTTCATCATCTGACATTAAAAGTTTGATTGTTTCCTTGATCGCATCGTTCCACGCGAGCGCGGCGACGAGACCGAGCGCGGCTGAAGCAAGTGCAATCATTGACTGCAAAACCATTTTTGTAGTTTCTCTGGTTGCCATAAATTTCTCCTGTTTTTTGTTTGAATTGGAAATTACATATTTGATTTAGAACAAGTTTTCTGCAATGTCAAATTGATTTGGAGTTTGCCTTTCATTTTCGTAAGATTTATTTATGACGATAGACGAAAAACTCAAAAATCTGCCGACCGATTCGGGCGTTTATATTCACAAAAACGAAAACGGGAAAATAATCTATATCGGCAAGGCGAAAAACCTGCGAAATCGTGTTCGGCAATATTTCCAATCCTCGCGCAATATGGACGCGAAAACGCGCAGGCTTGTTTCAAACATCGCCGATTTTGAATTTATCGTTGTTGATAATGAAGTCGAAGCATTGGTCTTGGAATCAAATCTCATCAAAAAACACAAACCGCGCTACAACATTTTATTAAAGGACGACAAACAATATCCGCATCTGAAAATTACAAACGAGCCTTTTTCCAAAGTAGTTATCACCAGAAAAATCGTGCGCGACGGCGCGAAATATTACGGACCTTTTTTGCCCGCATCTATGGCGCGAAAAACGCTTGATCTGATAAATCGCACGTTTCAGCTTCGCACTTGCAACATTGAAATTGACGGAAAATTGCCGCGTCCTTGTTTGGAATATCACTTAAAAAGATGTCTCGCGCCGTGCGTCAAAGAACTTTGTAAAGAAGACGAATATAAAGAAGCGGTAAATGACGTAAAACTATTACTTGACGGCAAAAATAAGGAACTTGCCGACGATCTTGAGCAGAGAATGTGGCAATTCGCGGAAAAACAAAGTTATGAACTCGCCGCCAAATTCCGCGACTTACGTTCAACGGTTCTTGCGCTTGATTCACAGCAAAAAATGGCTTCAACGCCCGACCGCGACGTTGATATTTTCGGTTATTATCAAAAAGATTCACAACTTGCACTTCAACTTTTTACGATGCGCGAAGGAAAAATCGTCGGACGGCGCGAATTTTTTTGGGAAGATTTGCCGGAAGAAGATTTCAACGCTTCTGAATTCCTCGGCGAAGTTCTGGCACAGTATTATTCGACCGATTACGTGCCGCTCGAAATTCACGTTCCCGTAGATTTTGAAGACCGCGAACCGCTCGAAAAGGTTTTGACGGAAAGGCGCGGTCGTCGCGTTCACATTTACGAGCCGAAACGCGGACAAAAAGCCGAGATGATCACGCTTGTCGAAAATAACGCGAAAATTTCCTTTGAGCAACGCTTTCGAGTTCTCAAATCCGACACGAAAAGAATTCTCGGCGATCTTCAGGAAATTCTCGAACTTCCGTATTTCCCCGAACGCATCGAGAGTTTTGATATTTCAAACATCCAAGGTGCGGAAAATGTCGCGGGCATCGTTCATTTTGAAAACGGCAAACCGAACCGCGCGGAATACAGGCGTTTCAAGATCAAAACCGTCGAAGGCGCGGACGATTTCGCTTCGATGAATGAAGCCGTTTTTCGACGTTACAAAAGATTATTAAATGAAGAAAAACCTCTGCCGAATCTGATTTTCATAGACGGCGGCAAAGGACAAATCTCAGCGGCGGCGGCGGCGATGCAAATGCTCGATCTGGAAATGATTCCAATCGTCGGGTTGGTCAAACCGCCAAAACATCACAATCAAATCTCGCATCTTTTAAAATTCGGCAACGAAGCGAATCCCATAAAATTTGAACCGACTTCGCCAGTTTTCCGCCTCGTCCAACAAATCCGCGACGAAACGCACCGCGTCGCCGTAACATATCACCGCAAACGCCGCGAAATCCGTGATTTTACGTCTGAATTAACCGCAATTCCCGGAGTTGGCGAAAAGCGCAAACTGAAACTCTTAAAAAACTTCGGCTCAATCGAACGCATCGCCAAAGCCGCGAAAAAAGACCTCGTTCCATTCGTCGGACTGAAAACCGCAAATATGATTTTCGAGCATTTTGAAAGGCAGAGAAAATTGGCGAAAAAATAGATTTAGTTTTTAAAGATTATACTGTAAAGTTACCAAATGCTATTTCCACGATATAACCTCAAAGCTGACGAAAAATTAGAAATCTTTGAATTTGTCAGCTTCGGAAATAAAGGTAAAATCACCAAAATAGTTCAATTTCTGCAAATTTCAGACAATCTTTATAATCTTGGTTTTGGTGATAAAAATTTAGAAACAGGCGAAATTAGTGATATAATCGTTTCAAATAACGGCGATTCGCGGAAGGTTTTAGCAACTGTTGCGGCAAGCATTTATGCTTTTACGATAAAATATCCAGAAGCATTGGTTTATGCGACCGGAAGCACCAAATCCCGCACAAGACTTTATAGAATTGGAATCGCAAACAATTTGAGCGAAATTTTGAAAGACTTTGAAATTTTCGGCTTACGTGAAGGCGAGCTGGAAGAATTTAAAAAAGGAACAGATTATCAAGGATTTTTTGTAAAACGCAGAGGTTAAATTTATGAAAAAAAATCAAAAAAACAGAGATTCCAAAATGCCTAAAATCATAATTGACGAATCTTTAAATCAATATCAAGGTAAAATTATTTTTAAGACGACTTTTGCCAAAGCTCAGGAAACTCTGAAAAATGTAAAATTACCGAAGTCTTTGAAAAAACAAACCGAGTCTGCATAAAACTTATTCAAACACTTTCTTGAAGTCAACCTTAATGCCTTCGCTTTCGATTTCCTGACTTGAATATTTTTCTTCACCGCTTGGCGTGGTAACAAAAATCGTGTTGGTAAAAGGCTCGATTGTCCAAACCGTTTTCACGCCGTTGTTAATCAGAGCATCGGCTTTAATAAGTAAATCTTGAATATTTTGGCTGGCGGAAATGACTTCGATTGCCAGAAGCGGCATTTTTGTAAATTTTGTTATATCGCGGCGAAAATTGGGTTGAATTTGAGATTTCGGATAAATGCTGATGTCCGGCGTAATGCCTTTTTCAATGTCCAGAGTGAGTTCCGGCAAGGGTTCGATGTTCGGATTTTCAATCAACTGACGAATAATTCGCAAACAAATAACGCTGTGATTTAACGACGGCATTTCCTTTTCCTCTTCAACTGTAATTTCATCTAATTCCGCTAACATAATTTTTACCTCGATGTTTTATATTTTATAATGTTAAGGATTTTTCTGCCAACCAAGTTCTGACGAAACTTCGGCTTAATCGAACGCATCGCTCAAGCCGCGAAAAAAGATCTTGTTCCATTCGTTAGGCTGAAAACCGCAAATATGATTTTTGAGCATTTTGAAAGTTTGGCTCTAACATTCCAAGCGGAAATCTCTTTAAAATAACTTATTTATGCTTTCATATTTTGTTTTTCAACTTCTCCGGCAAATTTTCGAGTTGAATCTTTTTCTTTCAATACACATCTTTTCAAAATAAGTTATGTGAGTAATCAAACTTGAGATGACGACAGAATATGCAATTATTGAGGTAAGTTATTTTTTTGATTGAAATCATGATTCAAAAAAATGCAGTTAGCTTAAAGGAATCAACTGCGGGGCTTTCACCCAAATATAAGTTGAGCAAATTCCCAATCCGACTAAAATTAAAACTCCAGCAAGCGCACACATAAAAATATTTCCCGTGAATAATAAAGCGTGTGGCAAGACATTTCCAATTTCATACGCGGCAATTCAAAGTCCTCTGCTGGATGCAGATTTTCGATCAAGCCGAGCTTTTCGGCGATGGTTTCGATGAATGACGGTTTGTGTTTTTGCATAGCTAATCTATTTTTCAGGTTCGGACTCTTTATTTTTACGCCACTCAATATACTCGTTTATATTGTCATTCATAATCTTTAAGTATTTTGAGTAGTTTTCAACTTTTGAAACAGTTTTAAGTTTATTAACATCTTCAATTGGATACTTTAGTTTTTCATTTACACGCCAAAACACAACCAGCATCGAAGTGAAAGTTGCAGAAACTAAGAACAGAATAAGCCCTTTGGGGGAGAATAGATTATACATAAAGTCACAGAATGACCAACTAACTGGATTAGCAGTGTTTACAGGAAGAAAAGTTAATGGATACATAACTCCGATAAAAAACAAAATAATCGCTCCAATTATCGAATATCTGATTAATTTGGAAGATTCTGGGTTATTTTCTATTTCAGATAAATGCAGACTTACTAATCGTGTATGTTGCTTGACATCAATAATTAAAGAAGTTAGTTCACTTCCTTCTTTTTTTAGACTATCTCTTAATCTCCGTTCATTCTCTGCTCTTATTCTAGTTATTTCAATTGGAATTGGAATATAAGGAGAATTGTGTGAAGTATTTCCTCTTGGTGTAGAATGTTGTTGAATAACTGCACCAATTTTATTTAAAACTTCTTCTCTTTGAATATATATCGGAAAACTAGCTTTTTCATAGTATTCTTCAGCAGAAAGAGTATCCTCGGAATTTTCAATTACATCTTTCAAATCATCTAAATCATTTTCTAACTTGCGTTCGCAATACCATTGAAATGAGCGGTTTTTTAGAGATTCTGAATATCGTTCTGAAATGCTAAGTAACTCTTTAATGCGAGAAGACTTTCTTGAGAACTCACTTTGACTATTAATAACTTTTGTAATAATAAATGCAGCAAAAATACCTACTATAGCTGCAACTGATTGTGCCAATGAACTAAAAAACCAATTCCAATCCATACCAAAACCTCCTAACTCAATGGAATCAACTGCGGTGCTTTCACCCAAATATGTTGAGCGAATCCCAACCCGATCAGAATCAAAACTCCCGCAAGCGCAAACAAAAATAT
This sequence comes from Pyrinomonadales bacterium, assembly GCA_038251885.1. GTDB lineage: Bacteria > Acidobacteriota > Blastocatellia > Pyrinomonadales > Pyrinomonadaceae > JAHCHG01. The sequence continues at coordinate 23,881 of JBBSAX010000054.1, forward strand.
ATTTCCCGTTAATAATAAAGCAAGCGGCAGAATATTTCCCAAAGCGATCATTCCCCACCAAAACGACCAACTGAATTGACCGCTCGTAATCATTTTGACAACTTTGTGCGCGTCTTCGGTTGAATGCGTCGTGGTCAGTTCGATTGCCAGAGTTATCAGGTGAACGGCGATTGTAACGATTGAAAGAAATGTCAAAGCGAGCGTAAAACCGGCGTTGACATTCAAAAACAAATTCATCAAAAGATAGACGGCGAAACCAGCCATCAGCGAATGGATAATCATATGCAAGCCGAGCATCGGCGATTGCCAGAAGTCGCGCCCTTTTGCTTGGGCGAACAGAAATGCCGTATAAACCGCCGACAGAACGGCGAAAATTATCCCGAAAGGCTCGATATATTTCAGGATATTATCAAATCCGAGAAACGAAGCCGCAAGCCAAAGAGTTAAAATTCCGCCGTAAATCGTGATGATATAAGAACCGCGTGACAGCCACGATTTCCATTGCGGGCGAAACAGAACATACAAAAATCTGTCCGGTCTGCCTAAGTCCATAATCAGCAAAATGCCCGTAATTGTCAGGAAAATCAAGGAAACAATCGCGCCGATCTGTTTCACTAACAAAGGCATTTCCATAAAATAACCGCCAACGAGCGGAAGCATAAACGCGCCCGCCGCAATCGCTTTCGTCCAGACATACGCCGAAACTTCCCAACCCCAGAGAATGCCTTTCGACGGCGCGTCGTAAACTCTTCGCGCCTTTTTCGTGCGCGGTTCGATCTGGACGAAATTCGTTTTTTTCTGTTTTTCTAATTCTTCCTTATTCGGTGATTGGTTGATTCTTTGTTCAGCAAATTTCGCGTATTTCCCGACTCCGGCGGCTTGGCTCGACCACATATAATCTGCGCTTTGATTGGTTTCCGTCGGGTTTAATGAAACTTTGTCGCCGTCAATATAAAAAAGTTTCGGATTCGTTCCTTTTTC
>JBBSAX010000055.1:0-24750 GCA_038251885.1 Pyrinomonadales bacterium
AACAAAGGATAATTTTGAAGCTAAAGTAAGAGAATTTTACAAAGAAATTTCAGAAGGTGGTAAGCCCGATTCGCAATGTCAATACTTGATGTCCTTATTGAATTTCAAAATTGAGCATGTGGAATCTAAATACAAAAAATCAAAATACATTAATTATGTTTTAAAAATCTCAATTTTGTTGCTTGCCGGACTTTCAACGATCATTCTTGGATTAAAAAGTGAAATTCTTACATTTTCTGAATCTTGGAAAATTCAATCTGTAGATATTGTTCTAATTTTTTCAGCAACAATTACTTTTTTCTCTGGATTAGCCGCTTTCTGGGATGTTGAAAACTATCAGATGAGAACGAAAATTATGGTTAATAGGCTAAAAGAACTAAGGTATAAATTCACACTCGAAGCAACTGGAGAAAATAGAATGAAATTTAATGAATTAGAAAAAATTATGGAGGAATTTATTAATATAATCGGCGATGGTTATTGGGAACGAAAATACTTACAAAGATTAGATCAAGAAAAAAAGACGGTTCCGAAAGTAAAGGAAGATAATGAAGACTAATCATACTCACTACACTTTTTCCTTTTTACTCATTACCGCTTGAAACCTTGGGTGATTCCGGCAATTGTCCCAATTTTCCCAAAAGTGGTGTCATCGTTATGCCTTGAGCGAAAACCGAAAATGCGACAACACCGAAAGTTACGGTTAAAATTTCCTGACGATACGGGACGCTTTCGGGAATTCCGAGTGCAAGTGCGAGTGCCAATGCGCCGCGCAAACCGCCCCAGAACATTATGTGTTGATGCGCTGATTCGAGTTTCCAACGTGATTTTGAAAATAAAGCCGAGAGCGGATAAATTGCTATGGCTCGCGCAATAATTACGGCGATAATCGCCACGCCGATTGCCGTCGCGCTTCTGCCGAAATCTTGATATGCCTCGTTGATTCCGAGGATTATAAAGACAATCGAGTTGACGACGAACGCGGCGAATTCCCAGAAAGATTCGATAGATTCTTCGCCTTTGTCGGAAATAAAACCGAGTTCTGATGTGTTGCCGACGAGCAAACCGGCGGTCATTGTTGCCAAAACGCCCGAAAAATGAAATGTTTCGGCAAGCCAGAACGAACCGAACGCGGCAATTGTCGTTAAAGCTAATTCGACCAGATGATCTCGCGTTCTTCCGGCGATTAAAAGCATCAAACCGCCGACGACCAAACCGCTGACGATTCCGCCGACAACAGACAAAACCATCGTCAAAGCCGCGCCGCCGACCGTCAAACTTTGCCCCATCGCAAAGGCGAGCGCAATCGTAAAAGCAACTGCGGCGGTCGAATCGTTAAAAAGCGATTCGGCTTCAACTAAAAGTCTTAAACGACCTTCGACTTTCGCTTCCTTAAATGTCGCAATCACCGAAACCGGATCGGTCGCCGCAATCAAAACGCCGAAAAGAATCGCCATCGTCCATTCCCAACCGACGACAAAGTGCATAATCGCCGCCGTGATAAATGCCGACAGCAAAACTCCGATTGTCGCAAAAGTTACAACCGGAACGAGATCGCGTTTGAGTTCCTTCCAATGAATATAAAGCGCGGCTTCAAAAATCAGCGGCGGCAACAAAACCTTGAAAAGCAACTCTTTGTTAAACGGAATCGCCAGACCGAGCGGAATAAAAGCCAATAAAATTCCCGCCGCGACCAAGCCGACCGTGTATGGAAATTTGAACCGCCGCGCAATAATCGCCACGACCGCGCCGATCAGCAGAATAATTTCAATCGTTTCAATTCCGAGTCCTTCCGTTGCCGCTACTGTTTCTGCTGCCATAGATTTCAATTTTAACGATTATTGCTTTTGCTTTCTACTTTTCAATTCCGATTTCTACTTCTTCGATTTTCAAAATTTGATTCAAATCTTGCGGATTTATTGAAACCAAAAATCCCCGCTTTCCGCCGTTGATATAAATTTCCGAAAGATCAAAAATCGTCTTTTCCGCGTAAATCGGCATTTTCGTCTTCACGCCAAACGGCGAAGTTCCACCGACGAGATAACCCGTCAAATTATTCGCTTTTTCCGGCGAAACCGGCGCGACCGATTTTACATTCAGATGCCGCGCCAGATTCTTCGTCGAAACAATTAAATCGCCGTGCATCAAAACGATCAAAGGCTTTTTCTCATTCGTTTCAAAGATCAAAGTTTTAATAATTTCGTGTTCGTCAACGCCTAATTCTTTTGAAGAATGCGAAGTTCCGCCTTTTTCGACATATTCAAAAACGTGCGGTTCAAATTCAACTTTTTTCTCGCGCAAAACGCGGATTGCTTGTGTTATCGGATAATCCATCTTAAAAATTCACGGCAAAATTTCAAACGAATTACAATGCTTGAGTTTGAAAACGCTGAAATGCCGTCTATCAACCGTTAAAATCTTCTTAATTTCCAATCTTTCCGCCATTGCGACGATTACTGCATCAACCAAATCAATGTTGTTATCGTCATATTGTTCAAGAATTTCGGCGGAGCGTTCCAAGTCGCCCTCGGTTGTCCGCTCAACTAAATACTCGCCGCCGGCGATGGCTCTTAAAAACTCGACGAGAGTTTTGATATTTAACTCTCTCAAAATTAGATAAGCTATCTCTGGAATAACGACATCGGGAAGAATTGCCGCAACGATTTCGCGTCCAAACATTTCGCTGCAATCGGAATGATAAGAATCTTTTTCATCAAAGACTCCAAACAAAAAACCCGTATCAATTAAAGAATTTTGCATTACGGCAAACTCCAGCCTTCTTCTTTATTGATTCCTTCCGCGAGGATTTCGTCAACTCTTTCCGAAACATCACCGGATTTGCTACGCGCAATTCCGACAAAGCGCATCAATTTTTTACGCCTTTCTTCTTCTTTCGGATCAATTTTATTTTTAGTAATCTCAACCTCGATTTCCTGAACATATTCCAAAACCTTCGCCTGCTTTTCGGGCGGCAAAACGTGAATTTTTTCAATTAATGTTTGTTCTAAATTTGGAATCATAAATTTCTCACCTCAATTCTTTTCGATGCGAACGCGCATCTCTTTCTTTATCGGACAATTCGATTTCCGTTGCTGATTTAATCTTCTTTGAATTCATCAGTTTAACACTCAACAGCCAAAGTTCATCGAGTTCTCTCAATCTTGCAGTTACGGCTTCCGGCGACATATCAACTTTCATTTTCTAACTTGTCCCAAAATCTTTTATGACCACATTCAAGTTCAACACCATTTTGGTATATTCCTGGATAATCACTTTGTCCTTCCACATATAGTCGAATCTCCACATTAAAAACAATATGAAAATAGAAGTCTTCACTGGCATTTCCTGCAATAACTTCAAATTCATCATCAGGCATCATTCCAAAATCTGCGCCCCAAGGTTCTAACCATAAAGTCATTGGTTTTGAAAAATTGTTACTGACTCTTATTTTCACACTTCGTTTCATAGTAAATTAAACCTCTTTATATCGAGAACAATTCGTCAAATGATCGTTGACCAAACCGCACGCCTGCATAAACGCATACATAATCGTTGAACCGACGAAATTGAAACCGCGTTTTTTCAAATCTTTGCTGATCGCGTCGGAAATCGTCGTTGAAGCAGGAACTTCCGACATATTTTTCCAATTATTTACAATCGGTTTTCCGCCGACAAAATTCCATATATATTTATCGAATGAACCGAATTCTTTTTGAACATTCAAAAAAGCATTTGCATTCTGAATCGCTGATTTTATTTTCAGACGATTGCGGATAATTCCTTCATTCTGCAAAAGTTCAGCTTTCTTTTTTTCATCATAAAGCGCGATTTTTTTGTAATCGAATTCATCAAAAGCGGCGCGATAGTTTTCGCGTTTTCGCAGAATCGTGTCCCAACTCAAACCGGCTTGTGCGCCTTCTAAAATTAAGAATTCAAATAATTTTCGATCATCGTGGTTTGGAACGCCCCATTCTGCATCGTGATAAAGAATCGCTATTTCGTTTTTCGCCCAATCACAACGCTCTTTTTCATTATGCATATTTTTCAAAAGGCAAATATTTTTCGGTTAAATCCTGCGGATATAATTTCGTAAAATCAGCGTGTGCTTCGACGACCGAATCAAGTTTCAAAATATCTTCGGCAGAATTAACCGTCGTGATTCCGATTGATTTCATCGAAGCGCGATGCGCGGCTTCAAAACCGCCGAAAGCATCTTCAAAAACGATGCAGTTTTGTGCTTTAACTCCGAGTTTCTCGGCAGATTTCAAGAAAATTTCAGGATTCGGTTTTCCTTTTGAAACGTCTGCGGCAGTCGTGATCGCGCCGAAGTATTTTCGCAGATCGAGTCCATCGAGAATAAATTCCATATTTCCAACGGGCGCGGCGGTCGCTACAGCTAGTTTTATTCCGAGCTTTTGCGATGCCTCCAAAAATTCAATCACGCCTTCAACTGCTTTTCTTTCGGGCAAAAATAATTCCTGATAAATCGTTTCTTTTCTTTTCCCAAGTTCTTCAATTCGTTCATCGGAAATATCGCCGAAAACAGTCGGCAATATTTCGCGGTTTGTTTTACCGGCGGTTTTTACCAAAAAATCGTGAGCATTTATTTCGATGCCGTTTTCCTCAAGCATTTTTCCCCACGCCTCAGTGTGGAAATACATATTATCAACGAGTGTGCCGTCCATATCGAAAATGAACGCGCGTGTTTCATAAAAATTCATTTGGTTATTTTAGCTCAAAAGGAATAGTTTTGCCTGCCAGTGGATTTAAAATTGAGAAACTTTAAGAAAGATATTTCGGATTATTAATTTTCCGTTTTCAGTTTCGGATTTTGTATTTCTAAGACTCTTTCCGCCTGTCTGAAATGACGTTTTTCGTGTTCGATAATTACCTGAAATCCATCTGAAAGTCTGTATGTCGCAATTTTTAGAAAAGGTGAAGTTACTTTGATCTTGCTGAAATCTTCGTTTTCAATTGCCGTAATTTTTCCGATCAATTCAGATTGATGCGCTTGAAAAACTTCGACAATATTCGGGTCAATCTCGCTCGGTGGGACGATTTTCGGTGAAGGTGCTTTGAATTTTCGTCCGTCTTTTTTTAAAGAATTAATGAGCAAATTTCCAAAAAAACGGGAAAGCGGCGAATAACTTTCGAGAAAAGAACTCGTGCGCGTTCCGTCGGCGATTTGGTCTAACTCAACATAAAATAATTCGTTTGTTTTGATGAGATGCTCCAAACATTGACCGACACTCCAGCCTTCCGCGTTCGGTCGCCAGTTTATTTGTTCGGACGAAAGTTCCCCGAATTTTTTCTGCGCGTCCTCGCGGATGGTTTTTAATTCCGAAACAATTTTGTCGCTCGATTCGCTCATTATTTTCCCGTAAATTTCGCGTCGCGTCTTTCAAGAAAAGACTGCACGCCTTCTTTTGCGTCTTCGGTTCCAAACAATTCTAAAATTTGCGGTTTCAGATATTCCGCCGCTGCTGTAAAGCCTTCGGTCTGCAATTTTCGTGCGGATTTAATCGTCGCTTGAACGCCCAAAGGTGCTTGCGCGGAAATTCTTTCGGCGATCTCGATTGCTTTTTCGACGTGTTTTCCGTCTTCGACAATTTCCTGCACGAGTCCGATTCTCAACGCTTCTTTTGCATCGAATTCGTCGCCTGTCAAGAGCCAGCGCATCGCATTTCCCCAACCCGCAACTTGCGGAAAACGAAGCGTCGCGCCGCCAAACGGGAAAATTCCGCGTTTGATCTCGATCTGTGCAAACGTCGCATTTTCCGCCGCGATTCTGACATCGGACGCAAGCAATAATTCGATCCCAAGAGTTAAGCATTTCCCGTGAACCGCTGCGACAACAGGCTTTGTCCGAAAACTATTTCCCGACAAACTCAGCGGATCAATCGAATTTTCGGAATAATTCAAACCGCCGCTTTTCATCACTTTCGGCGCGACATTTGCCAAATCAAGTCCTGCCGTGAACATCCGACCTTCCGCAAACAAAACTCCGCATCGAAGTTCGGAATCATCTTCGAGTTCTGTATAAGCCGCCGCCAGTTGTTCAAGCATTTCGACATCAAAAGCGTTTAGCTTATCGGGACGATTCAAGCCAATTAAAAGAATATGTCCACGTTTTTCTACTGAAATTTTTGATTCTTGTGTCATAAATTTTTTTTAGCCACGAACAGACACGAAAAAAGCACGAAAGATTTTTTTTAGCCACAGATTTTCACGAATAAACGCAAATGAAAACCGGATAAAACCAAAACGATCTCATTGTTCTTAAAATCTGTGTTCATCTGCGTCTATCTGTGGCTAGTTTCTTTTCTCTTTTTTCGTGTTTGTTCGTGGCTAATAATTCTTAGTTTCGCACCGGCTTACCCGTTTTCAACATTCCCGCAATTCTTTGCTGTGTTTTGGGTTCACCGCAAAGTGATAAAAATGCTTCGCGTTCGAGATCAAGAAGATGTCTTTCCGACACAAAACTTTGATGATTTAGATCGCCACCGCACATAATTTTGGCGATTTTCTTGCCGATCAATTCGTCGTGTTCGGAGATGAATGCGCCTTGTTTCATCATATGCAGAGCGAGTTTGAACGCCGCTTGTCCGGCTTCGCCCATGGCTAAAATGTCTTCGCGTTCGACGGGTTGGACGTAACCAGCCGAAACGAGATTTAAAACTTCCTGTTTCGCGTCGGCGATTAATCGGTCGCCGTTCATCGAAATCGCATCGGATTTTCGCAAAAGTCCCCAACTCATTGCTTCCTGTGCCGAAGTTGCGACTTTGCCCATTCCGATTGTTTCAAAAGTCTTTTTCAAAAACGCGAGCGGATCGGCATCCGGCACGGATTTCGCCATATCCATCGAACGCAAAGTCATTTCCTTCGTTCCGCCACCGGCGGGCAATAATCCGACACCGACTTCGACCAAACCGATATAAGTTTCAGATGCCGCGCGGGTTTTATTGCCGTGCATCGAAATTTCGCAACCGCCGCCGAGCGTCAAACCGTAAGGCGCGGTAACGACTGGTTTTGGCGAATAACGCAGACGCATCACGGCGTTTTGCAATTGGCGAATCATCATATTGATTTCGTCCCATTCCTCTTCCTGCGCGGCGAGCAAAAGAAGCATAATATTCGCACCAGCCGAGAAATTTCCGCCTTGATTTCCGACAACTAAGCCTTCAAAATTTTTCTCGACTTCATCGAGCGCAAAGTTCATCATTTGCACCGTGTCGCCGCCGATTGAATTCATTTTTGAATGAAATTCCAGACACGCCACGCCGTCGCCTAAATCAATCAAACTCGCGCCGGAATTTTTCTTGATAACACCTGTTTTTTCTTTGATTGAATCAAGAAAAATAACGCCGTTGCGTTCGGGCATTTTCTTGTATTCTCCGACAACCAAATCGTAATAAAATTTGTCGCCGCTTTCGTCTTTTTTATAAAAAGTTTCCGCGCCCGAATCGAGCATTTTCTGAACACTTTCGGGAATGGATTGACCTTCTTTCTGCATTAACTCGACCGATTCACGCACGCCGATTGCGTCCCACGCTTCAAAAACTCCGATTTCCCAACCGAAACCCCATTTGATCGCGTTGTCAATTTCGACAATCGTATCGGCAATTTCGGGAATTCTGTTTGCCGCGTAGCGCGAAATTCTCGTCGTCGTCTTTCGCAAAAATTCGCCGACTTTATCTTCGCCCCAGAAAAGTTTTTTAATTCGTTTGCCATTGTCGCTGATTTGTTTGGCTTCTTCGAGGCTGGCAAATTTCGTTTTTTCCTGCGGTTTATATTCAAAGGTTTCGAGGTCGAGTTCTAAAATCTGCCGATTTCCTTGTGCGTCGGTAGATTTTTTGAAAAATCCGCCGTTCGATTTGTCGCCCAAGATTTTCTTTTCCATCAAAGTATTGATGAGTTCCGGCGTTTGAAAAACTTCGCGGTCTTCGTCGTCGGGAATCGCCGGATAAAGATTTTTAACGACGTGCGCCGTTACGTCCAAACCGACTAAATCCGAAGTTCTGAACGTCGCGCTCGAAGCGTGTCCGATAGCTTTTCCGGTGATTTGGTCAACTTCCGTCGGAGTCAAACCCATTTCGAGCATTTCTTTGATCGTCGCCATCATCGAAAAAACGCCGATCCGATTGGCAATAAAATTCGGACGATCCTTCGCGGCAACAACGCCTTTGCCGAGTCTTTGGTCGAGAAAGCCCGTGATCGAACAAGCAACTTCGCCGCTCGTGTCCGCCGTCGGAATTACTTCGACGAGTTTCATATAACGCGGCGGATTGAAAAAATGAACGCCGACAAAATGTTTCTTGAAATCGTCGGAAAACGGTTCGGCGATTGATTCGATGGGAATTCCGCTCGTGTTTGAAGCGATAATCGCGCCGGGTTTTCTGTATTTTTCGACTTCAGCGAAAAGTTTGTGTTTAATATCGAGATTTTCGACAATCGCTTCGATGACAAAATCGCAATCTTTGATCTTTTCCAAATCATCTGCAAAATTGCCTATCTCGATCAAATTCGCATTATCGCCGAGCATAAACGGCGCGGGTTTCAGCTTTTTCGCCGCTTCAAACATTTCACCGACAATTCGATTTTTAACAAAATAAGAATCGAGCGGCAGACCTTTTTTCTGCTCCGCTTCCGTCAATTCCTTCGGCGCAATGTCCAACAACAAAGTTGGAATTCCCGCATTTGAAAGATGCGCCGCAATCGCCGCGCCCATTGTTCCCGCACCCAAAACGGCGGCTTTTTTGATATTTAGCATAATGATTTTTTCCTGTGTTCAATTAGAATTTAGTTGGAATTAGTATAAATGAATGAGTGTTCATTCAGCAAGAATGAATGCTCAGATTTGATAAATTAAGTTTTAGGTTTGGATTAAAGGTGTCCGATTTTCAGATTATTCAAACAACTCATCAACTTCAAAAGTCCAATTTGGTAAAGCAGATTCGGCGTTAGCAATTTCGCCACGTTTGAAAATTTGCGGAGTGTCGGGGTTGTCGTAACTGTAAGATTCGATTACATTTTCGCTTAATAAATCAACGTCCCAAACTACTTTTGTTCCGGCGATAAAATAATCGTGACGCTTTTGTTTGATGGCTTCTTCGGCTTTTTTGCCGTAATCGTTTTCGCTTCTCACTTCGATGGCAAGAATCGGTGAGCCTTGTAAGAATTTCATTCCTGTCCGCTCATTTGTATAAAATGAGGCATCTGGGCTAAAAGATTTTCGATTTGGTAAATCAACCAAAAAACCAACATTATCACCGTAAGCAATTCCTAGTTTCGTTTTTCGTTGAAAGAGTTTGAGACTGACCAATAAATTAGCTGCCGCCGTTCCGGGTTTATCTCCTGTTGACATAAATTCGATGATTTCTCCATTTACAATTTCGGCTTTGCCTTCAGTGCGGTAAAGTTTTTCGATGAGAGATTCAACCGAAACTTTTTTTGTTGGTGGCATTTCAATTAGTAAAGTCATATCTTTTTACCTCAAAATCATTGTGCTATTTATGTAAAAAAAAATCAATTAAAAGCATCTTCAAACCTTCATTTCATCCTTCCAAAACACCTTATTGCTTTCAGAAACCGTTGATGCCAAGCAACTCGCAAAATATCCAAAAATTACTGCTCCCATTGCTCCCGCTCCTAAAACAGCGGCTTTTCCGATATTTAGCATAGTTTATTTTTCCTGTGTTCAAATAGAATTTAGTTAAGATGATTATAAATGAATGAGCGTTCATTCAGCAAGAGAGGATTAGTGTTATAATGATTTCGGTGAATTGGTTATTTTTATTGGAGACGAACTGTAAAACTACCTTTATTGTCCGAATAATAAATATCACCGTCATTGACCGAGAAGTGTAGCTTACCACTAGAATTTGCAGTAAATTCAAGGTAAGTTCCAATACGAAAGGGTTTGCCATCGCCAATTCTACCAATAAGAGTGCCGTAAGGTTCTCCTTTTGCAATGCAGTTAGAATCCTTGCAAATTGCGGGAGCAAATCCATCGGCATCTGTATTAGGAGTCCCGCCTTCGGTATTTACTTTACCTGAACTTATTATTACAAACTTCTGTCCGATTTCGACTATTATTCCTGTATCCGTCCATTTCTTTTCTGCATCAACTGTTATGGCTTTTGGAATATTTGTAGCTAAATTTTCTTTTGTAATGCGAACAGTAAAACTTCCTGAATTATCGCCAACAACATCGTCATTCACCATTAATTCAATAGCTCCGCTTTCCTTAACTTGAATAGAATCATTGCTTCCAATTGCATATTTACTATTTCCAATTTTCATTATTAGTGAACCAATTCCAGCCTCTGGAATAGGAAAACGTGTCATTCCATCACCAAAAGGCGGTCGAGTTCCGTCAGGTCCAACAACATTAGTTCCATCAGGTATTCCAGGTGCTCCCCAAGTAACTGTGCCAGTAGCATTGATATTCAACTTTATTCCTTTTTGAACTTGAAAACCCGTATTCAACCATTTGACGTTTCCGGGAACATTTACCGTCCATTCATTTTTATCGCTTTGTTTTGAGGTAGATTTTGAATCAAGTGCGATTTCTCGCGTGTATTGCTTTAACTCACTTCCATACTTTGGATGAAAACCCGCTGTTAAACTGAAATATCTACCTTCCGGTGTATCTGCATACCAACACAAAGGTTCACCAGTCCGACGGTCAAAACAAACGCTCGAACCAATCGTATAAACAAGAATAAAAATCAATGCTTGTCCGCCAATCATAGCCGCTGTGCCTTGCCATTTGTTTTTTCCTAAAAGTAAATACCAAGCAATTGTTGGCATAATTGCTACGACCAATGAAACAACAATAGTAGTTATAAGTTGTGTTGCGTAATAATCAAGTCCAAGCCTGACCGTTACCCAAGTTTCTACTGATGACCACAACCAATAAACTAAACCTACTCGAAATAAAGATAAAATTAGAAATAAAATGAGCAAAACTGTAATAGCAGTCAAGACATATTTGGCAATCCGATTTAATGAATTTTTGAATGATAATTCTTCCATAAACATTTACCTCTTCTTCTTGGCGAGCCATTTTGCAACCACCCATATAGTTGTGCCAACAACCAAGAACGACAAAATAATTTCAAGAATCATCATTATCGAGTAGAGTCTTTGCATGAATTTACCCCCGCTTCAGATTTAAACTTTCGTTGCAATATTAGTGCAAGTTTAAAGAACAATCAAGAATAATTAAATAATGAAAATGATTAAAGCACAATCTCCCTCACGCTCGCGTTTCTACCTTTATCATTGAATCGCCAATCCGCAATCCAAAATTTATTTACATTGCATATTACATATGTATAATATGTTTATGATTTGGGATGAAGATAAACGGGAAAAAGTCATCCGTGAAAGAAATATTGATTTTGCAAAGATTTTAGATATTTTTGATGACGATTTTGCGGTTGATTTTCAAGATTTAGAACATTCCACTTCAGCAGAAACTCGTTATAAAATTATTGGAATGACCGCTCAATACGGTTTAATTACTTTGGTTTATACAATTGCCGATAACCAAGACAGATTTATAACCGCTTGGAAATCGGATGAATGGGAAACAAAAGAATATGAGCAAAACAGAAAATGGTAAAGAATTGAAAACATCTCCCGAAGCAACTTCGAGAGGCTTAAAGCGTGTCAATAGCGACCACCGCAAACATCTGAAAAATCTGACTTTGAAAGATTGTAAAAGCCGCGTGAACATTATGCTTGATGCCGATATTGTCGAGTTTTTTAAAGAGCAAGCCGCTCAAAAAGGAAGTCTTCCGTATCAAACGCAGATAAATCAAGCATTACGCCAATTTGTCGAAAATGCCGGAGAACCAAATAACGAAGTTATCACGATGAAAATGTTAGATAATCCGGCTTTTATTTCAACACTTGCCGAAAAACTAAAAGCCGCGTGAATTTTCCGAAATCTTCTAACATATTTTTCACGCTCACGTTTCTACCTGTGTCATTAAATCGCCAATCCGCCTTCCGCGTTCTGAAATCCGCAATCATCTGTTAAAATCTCGTTGAGGTAAATGATTATGAAATCGTTGCAAAATTATAAAGCCTATCAAGAAGTTGTGGATTTTATTGCGTTGAGCAATCCTGCAAAAGTTTTGGCGTTTAAGCCTTCGGATGAAGCCAAGCAGAGAGTTTCGGAGTTGATCGAACGCGAAAAAAATGAAGGACTTTCCGCCGAAGAAACTTCCGAACTCGATTATTATATGAAGCTCGAACATCTGATGCGAATGGCTAAAACAAAATAATTTGCTTATTGGCTGAACTTTTGTCTGCTTTTTGGACAAATTCGGAAAATTCAACAACACTTTGCATATAGATAAAGTTTAAGAGGCGTGTTCACCGACGGATACGATATATTCTGTCAAAACAGTTCGGCGTTTGCGTCCGCGTCGTGCGGATTCGAGCAACTCCCGCACGGTGATGAGGATTTCGTCAACTATTTCGGGAGTAAATGAGGCTTCGCCGTCTGCGGGGCAAACCCAAGCGTGAACATTTGGAACGCGAATCGAGATTCCGTCTTCTTCATATTCAAAGGTCGTTGGTCGCCATACCTTTAATACATTGTGAACGCCGCATTCGGGTTGTGTTTTATCTGTCTTTTCCATTTTCAATTTCTTCGCCGCTTAAATGGCGGATTTTTCCATTCGAGTTCGTCGGGAATGTAAGCAGTTACAAACTCGATATAAACTTCATCGGCATATTCGCAGACGACGTGCAGATAAATATCCACATCTTTTGTCAAACTCGCTCTGCCGCAAATCAGAACCCGTTTATCATCGGGATATTCCTCAATGATTTTTCCGTTCAAAATAGCTTCGGTCATCTGCTGTCGGTCGAAACCCTCTTTGAGTGCATGAATAATAGCGTGGCTTTTGATCAAATAGTCGTCGTCTTGCACTCTCTGCCGAATAGTTTCAATATCCACAAAGCTAATCCTTTTCTCCTATTTCAATCTTTCAATGAACAGCTTTTTGAAAAATTTGAATGATTTTCTTAAACGAAATTATAGCATTGGTTTATTTGATTGTTAAAATATTTTTTCTGCTAAAACCTATCAATCACCGTTACGCCCGTTCCCGCAAAATTATTCATATTCATCAGTTCTTCGATAGATTCTTCGAGCGAAACTGTTTTGCCGATCAGTTTTTGTGGTTGGAGTTTTCCTTGCCGAATCATCTCTAGCATTTCGGGATATTTGTGGGCTTGCATTCCGTGGCTGCCGAGGATTTCGAGTTCGTTGGCGATGACTAAATTCATTGGAATCGCTGTGTTTTTGTGTTCGGCTTCGAGCAAGCCGATTTGGATGTGTTTGCCGCGTTTTCGTAGAGATGAGATTGAATTGAAAGTAACTTCGGGATTTCCGAGTGCTTCGATTGAGACGTTTGCACCGCCGTTGGTGATTTGTTTGATGGCTTCAATTGTGTTTTCTTTTTTTGCATTGACAGTTGCAGTTGCACCGATTGATTTGGCGAATTCGAGTTTTTCGTCCGAAATATCAACGGCAATCGTATTTGCGCCCAAAGCATCGGCGATCATAATTGCGGAAAGTCCGACTCCGCCGCAACCGTGAACGGCAACCCATTCGCCGCCCGAAACTTTTGCCTGATGTGCGATGGCACGAAACGATGTGATAAAACGGCAACCGAGTGAAGATGCGGTGACAAAATCAATTTCGTCAGGCAAACACACAAGATTTACATCGGCATAATCAATTGCCACGTATTCGGCAAACGCTCCCCAAGCAGTAAAACCCGGCTGAAATTGAAAATCGCAAATTTGCTGATTGCCCGAAAAACATTGCGGACATTTTCCACAACCACCGACAAACGGAACTGTTACGCGACTCCCGATTTTCCAATTTTTAATGTCGCCTCCGATCTCTTCGACAACTCCCGCAAGTTCGTGTCCGGGAACGTGCGGCAAACGGATGTCTGGATCATTTCCCATCCAACCGTGCCAATCGCTTCGGCAAATACCGCACGCCTCAACTTTTATGACAACGCCGTTTTTCGTCGGCTTCGGGTCGGCAACATTTTGAATGCTCAAAGGTTTTCTGAATTCTTCGTAGATTGCGGCTTTCATAAATTAAATTTTAAATAGTTTTATTTTTACTTTGGTCAACGCCAGTCTTGAGTTGAAGATCAAGTTAAAAAATAGCACACGGATAAACGCGGATTGAACGGATTTTTATTGATAATTATCCGAAAACTTTCAAAATCTACTTGAAATAATCAGCACAAATCCACTAAATCCGCGTTTATCCGTGTGCTATTTCCAATTTTGTTTTGACTCAAGAATCGGGTTTAGTTATCATTCCAACGATTCATTTATTCGACAATATTTAATAAAAGCAATAATTATTGAAAAAATCTCTTGACATTATCAGAAAAGAATTTATATTAACTCTGACAAAAATTATCGCACATTGGAGTTTGTCAGATTTTCCCGAAATATAAAATCTGACAAAACCCGACAAATTTAAGCAAAAGCCTTTTCAACGCTTAATAAAGTCTATTTGCTCTAGTATCTTCCACAAAATACTTCAAAGACGATGCTAGACCTTTAATTCCGTAAAAACGGAGGAATTCTTATGAAAAAAATCTTAATTACAGTATTTACAATGATTTTGCTCTGCGTTTCAATCAACGCTCAAACCGGAAATTCAAATAATTCGACAACAACTAAAACAGAAACTAAGAAAAAGTCCTTTCGTCCAACCAAAACTCAGGTTACCGAAGCCCAAACAAAATTAAAATCTGCCGGAAAATATTCAGGCGAAGCCGACGGCAAATATAACGATGATTTTCGCGCGAGTTTGAAGAAATATCAGGAAGAAAATGCTCTGGAAAAAAGCGGAAAATTAGACGAACCAACCATTATGAAAATGGGAATCGCAATGACCGATTCGCAGAAGGGAATTACTACAACGACTTCGGATGATTCAAAACCTAAACGCGCTGTTTTTCGTGCGAACAAAGAACAAATAATGCAGGCGCAAAAAATGTTGAAAACAAGCGGTTCATACAAAGGTGAAGAAACCGGAAAATATGACGACGATCTGCGTGCTTCGATCAAAGAATTTCAAGGTAGCAACGGCTTGAAAAAGTCCGGTTCGCTCAATCGCGCGACGCTCGAAAAAATGAACATTACATTAACCGAAGCGCAGATGGCAATTCCGGTAAATCCGAATGATATGGCAAGTTCAAATAGCAGTTCAGAGCCGAAAAAACGCGGTCCCGTTTTCCGCGCCAGCAAAGAACAGATTATGCAGGTTCAAAAAATGCTGAAAGCGGGAAATCTTTACAGCGGCGAAGAAACCGGCAAATTGGATGATGACACGCGAGTTTCGATCAAAGCGTGGCAAAAAGCAAACGGCGTAAAAGAAACCGGAACTTTGAACAAGGAAACGCTCGAAGCAATGAAAATCGAACTTACGGACAAACAAAAAGCAATGTAAATTTTAATATACTTTAAACCGCAAAAGACGCGAAAAACACTAAAATTCAGATTTTATTTTTTCGCGTCTTTTTGCGGTTTTCGCGGTTAATTTATCTTTGGCGTTTATTTCTCTCGATTATTATCGAAAGCGCGAGATTTTTTTCGTTTAATTCTTTAATTAGTTTCCGCTGCAAAATCTCATCTTCGCCAGTCTTAATTTTCTCTTTCAAAAATCCGATTTCCTTCAAAATCTCGACTTCTTCGGGAACGAATTTGTTTGATTTCAAAAGCGAATAACCGACACGAAATTCGGACGGCGTGTTGAAATAAACGGTTAAATCAATCGGTTTACCTTTGCCCTCGAGATTATCGAATTCGCCTTTTGAAATTGCTTCCTGAATTTTTTTTCTTCGATAAATTTATTGAAGATTATGCAACTTAAAGTATATGTGCTTTCAATACTTTAACCTTCGAAATAGATGAAAGATGACAGATAATAACTGATAGATTAAATCTATTATCTTTCATCTATCAGTTATTATCTGTTCCGAATGGTTATTTCTTGATTTTCTAATTTGCACAATCTTCAATTTATTGAGCGACATATCTCTTTAATCTCTTTCCAAATAAAATTTTCTGATTCTGACGGCGAGGTCAATTCTGCCCCAGAGTTCGGAGACGAACATTTTGAAATCTGCGATGTTTATCCAGTATTTATCGGCGATTGATTCATCTTTGTTGATCGGGTGAACGACCGAAATTCCGAGCAATCCGCCAACTAAAGTGTGTGGAATGTGGAGTTTGCCTTTGATTATTTCAAAACCACCTTCGGAATGAAAAACGAATTCATCGGGCAATCTTCCCATATCAAGCGTTTTGTTTATGACAAGCAGAACGATTTCGTCCGCGCCGTGATGGATGTTGAATTTGGGCTCGATCCGTTTTACACCGAACGGAACATTTAAAGGTAAAGGCAAGGCTCGCGGCAGACACATAAACGAGACCAATTCCCAATTTTCTTTAATAAAATGCCGAAAGTCGTCTTCGGTTATAACATCTTTTTCGTTAGCTTTTTTCAGCGTTTCACTAACCGCCGTGCAGGTTGCGACAAATGCCAGCGGCAGCAAACCACGATCCGTGTAATCAATCGCTTCCTGAATATGTTCTCCGATTGTCATCTTTCACATCTCCTTTTTTCAGTTAAATAAGTGCTGACAAATTAAACTGGTAGTATTTTTAATGGTTTAAAATTCGGAATAGATAATAGATGAGAGATGATAACTAATAGATTAAATCTGTCATCTATTATCTATCAGTTATCATCTATTCCGAAAGGGTTTTGTTAATTGCCAATTTTGTAAAAAACTCCATTTAATTATATATCAAGTTTTCGCGTTTGGTAGTTTCTTATTTTTCCTTTTATTTCTGTATAATTGAGCGAATTTATGAACTTTGTTTTCTCACGTCGTTTTTTCATTTTGCTGGCAATCGGTTTTATCCCGCTTTCGCTTTCGTGGAATTTCCCTCTGCTGCGTTATCTCGTTTTGTTTTACGATATTTTACTCATCGTTGCGGCAATTGCAGATTATTTCGTCAGCCGCAAACTTCCCGAAGAATTGACGATAAAACGCGAATTCGACAAGCGTTTTGCTATCGGCGACGAATCTATCGTTACGCTTCATATCGAAAACCGTTCGGAGCGCGATTTTGATTTGAAAATCAAAGACGAATTTCCAGCCGAATTGACTTTGAACGAAGAAAGGAAAGCCGAATTCAAACTCAAAGCACAACAAACCGCCGATTTTACTTACGGCTTAACGCCGCCGAAACGCGGAAATTATAAATTCGGGCGCACGGCTGTTCGTTTTCTTTCAAAGCTCGGACTTGTCTGGTGTCAGGTAGATTTAAGCGAAGCGGAAAGCATTAAAGTTTACCCGAATATGCGCCGCGCACGCGAAATGGAACTCAAGGCACTCGGCGCGAATTCTTATCTCGCGATTCAGCGAAAATCCGTCAGGCGCGGCGAAGGACGCGAATTCGAATCAATGCGCGATTACGTGCGCGGCGACGAAATGCGTCATATTTCGTGGACGGCGACCGCGCGGCGTTCAAAATTAATCACGCGCCAATATCAGATCGAACGCGATCAAACAATTATCATCGCGCTCGACGCGGGACGACTTATGACGGGCAGAATCGGCGACGAAACGAAATTCGACACGGCGATTCACGCAAGTTTGGCTTTGATGTCGGCGGCAACGCGCGGCGGCGACAATTGCGGTTTGATGGTTTTCGGTCGAAAGGTGAAAAAATTTCTGCCGCCGAAAAAAGGAATCGGACAAATTGACGCGGTTTTGGAAGCCTTGCACGATCTCGAACCGGAACTTATCGAACCTTCTTATCCAAGAGCGTTTCGCTACATTTCCGCAAATTTAAAGAAACGCGCTTTCGTCATAATTTTGACCGATCTGGTTGATAAAGAATCTTCAAAAGAATTGATAAATTCGCTCAAACTTCTGCGTCCGCGCCATCTTCCGCTCGTCGCAACAATCGGCGACCGCGATTTAAACGCAACCGTCAGCGAAAAACCGAAAGACATTAAAGATGTTTTCACACAATCCGCCGCCGAAGAAATAATTCACCAACGCGAAGCCGCGCTTCGCCAAGTCGAAACTCTCGGCGGTCTGGCTTTGGACGTGACAACGCAAACGCTTGCGCCGCGACTTCTTGAAACTTATTTGCGTGTTAAAGAAAGAGGTTTATTATAACTTTAATAAGTTCAGATAAGGAGTTCAAAATGAACATAAAATTAAAGGTTTTTATATTTTTGTTTCCAACGCTTTTCTTGTTTCCATTTTCCGCCTACGCTTGCTTAAATCCTATCGGACAACCATTTGTCGGACAAAAGATAGAAATTGAAGGCGTTTCTGCAAGCGATTTTATGAAAAACTTTACAACACATAAAGATAGTGATTATTGGGAAGAAATTCGCAAAGAAAACGCAGAACAACAAAAAGAACACTCTTTTCTTATTACTTACTCAAACAATCTTGCCGTCGCGTTGGTGCATCTCGGACAAATCAAAGAAGCGATCAAAATTCTTGAAGATTTAGAGAAAAATGTCTCTGGTAGGTATGCAACGGCGACAAATCTTGGCACGGCTTACGAATTAAACGGTGAAAATCAAAAAGCTTTGGATTGGATAAAAGAAGCGATCAATAGAAATAAAGAATCACATCTAGGCACCGAATGGCTGCACGTTAAAATTCTCGAAGCCAAAATCGCTATGGAAAAAGATGCTGATTGGATTCAAACTCATTCGGTTTTGGGGGTTGATTTCGATGCAAATCCGCAAAATCTGCCGACCGATTATTTAGGGCAGCAAAAAACTCTGAATGAAACTGAAGAAGCTCTTATTTATCAGCTTCACGAGCGATTAGAGTTTGTGAAGCCACCGGAAATAATTGTTGCCGATTTATTGGCAGATTTGAGCAAAGTATTCGCGCTCCGAAAAACACCTGAATATGCTGAAGCGGTAAAAAACTTATCAATTAGTTACGGAGGTGCGCCCGACAGAACAAAAAACAGTTTTGCAACTAAAGTATCAAAAAGTTATTTCTTATACAGTTCATTCGGAGCAATAATGATTTTAATGATTTTTTTGGTCTATTTTTTTGCCAAAAGGAAAAATGCAAATCGGCTTTAAGAAATGTCGAAACTCTCGGCGGTCTGGCGTTGGACGTAACAACCCAAACGCTCGCACCAAGACTTCTTGAAACTTATTTGCGTGTTAAGGAACGTGGTTTATTATGAATATTGAAGGTATCATTTGGCTGACAAATATCATTGATAAACTCGTTGTCAAACATCGCGTTGAAACTTATGAAGTCGAAGAAGTTTTAGAAAACAAGCCGCGTTTCAGATTTGTTGAAAAAGGCGATAGAAAAGGCGAAAATGTTTATATGGCTTTGGGGCAAACCGAAGCGGGCAGATATTTGACCGTTTTGTTTATCTACAAAACGACGAAAGAAGCGTTGATTTTGAGTGCCAGAGATATGGCGAAAAAGGAAAGGAAAATGTATGGCAGAAAATAAAGAAAAAAACTTGTCCGACTTTAATTCGTTGGATGAATTGGTCAATTACTTTGATGAAAATGATTTTGGAGAACTTGATGAAAAATTAAAAAAAGTTCATTTTGACGTTGATCTGAAACACAAAACGCATCTTATCGGAATTGATGAGGAAATCAGCAAAGATTTAGCTAAAATTGCAAGCCAAGAACATACAACCACCGAATTGCTGGTTAATTTATGGTTAAAAGAAAAGGTGTCGGATTACGCCGAAGTTAAATGAAGAAAAAGTTAGAAAATTTAGGTTTTAGCGAATGGTTTCAAGAAAAGTTGGATCCATCGAAATTAAATGATTTCCAACTCGCGAGAGTTACGACCGTTTATGGAGAAAACTACGTCATCACAAATGGCGTGCGCGATATAACCGCCGAAATTACCGGAAAAATAATGTTTTCGGCTGAATCTTCGTTAGATTATCCGACCGTCGGAGATTGGTGTTTTTTTCAGCAATTTGATGAAGATTCGTTGGCGATAATTCACGAAATATTCGAACGGAAATCTATTCTAAAAAGAAAAAGAGCCGGAAAAAGCGTTGAATTCCAATCAATTGCCGCGAATATTGATTGCGCTTTGATCGTTCAATCGCTCGATTCCGATTACAGCATTAGAAGGTTTGAGAGATATTTGGTAATGGCGCGGGAAGGAAATATTCAGCCCGTATTTCTTTTGAGCAAAAGCGATTTGTTATCCGAAGCCGAAATAGATGAAAAGAAGGCTGAAATTCTAGAATCTAATCCGAATACTCAAATCATCGCGTTCAGCAATAAAAAAGAAACAAACTTGAGTGAGGTCAAAAATCTACTGGTTCCCGGCAAAACCTTTTGCCTGATCGGTTCGTCCGGCGTGGGGAAAACGAGTTTGCTTAATAAACTTTTGGGCGAAGACCGTTTTGCCACGAAAGAAATCAAACAAAAAGACGGCAAAGGAAAACACACGACAACGAATCGGCATTTGTTAATACTCGAAAGCGGCGCGATGATAATTGACACGCCGGGAATGCGCGAACTCGGAAATATCGCGGTCGAAACAGCGATCAACGAAACTTTTGACGAAATTGTCGAACTCGAAACAAGTTGCAAATTTAGCAACTGTTCGCATACGCAGGAAAAAGGCTGCGCGATTTTAGAAGCCTTGAATGATGGAACTATTTCGCCGGAACGCTATCAAAATTACCTTAAAATGAAAAAAGAATCCGAACATAATAAAACTTCTTATCTGGAGAAAAAGAAAAAATATAAAGAAATAGGAAAAGTGTATAAATCGGTACAGAAGAAAAACAGAAAAAATTAAAATTTCTCTTGACAGACCTCAGCAAATAAAGTTTTCAATAAACTTTTTTTTCAACACTTGCAGATTCTTCGCTATTTAATTCACGCGAAGATGCCCAACTAATCAGATTCGATGCGATTTCCGCGCTCGTTCCAGGCGGCGGCGATGAAGGTCTTCAACTTGTCATCGAACACCGGCAAAATGAAACTCATCCGACTTTGAGAGAAATGATTGATAAAACTATGAGCAATCCTTAAAAATTTATTAAATTTCGCAATAAAAAAGGTAAGGTTTATCGCCTTACCTTTTTCATTTTTAATTGTCCGAAATCTTACTTCATCTGATTTCCTTCCGTGTCGAGATAAACGATTGAATTGCCTAAACCTTCGATTTCTTTGAGTTTAGGTTCGATTACGCTTTTGTCGCCGACGATGACGATTGCCATTTTGTCGGGCGATAAATATTTGTTCGCCACGCGATTTATGTCTTCCAATTTGACAGCGTTAATTTTAGCGATGTATTCGTTAAAATAACTGTCCGATAAATCATAAATGACGAGATTTGAAAGCTGACCGGCGATTTGATTTGTCGTTTCAAATCCTGCGGGAAAACGTCGGATCAGACTTTGTTTGTTGTATTCCAACTCCGTTTGCGTTACGGGAATCGCGCCGCGAATTCCGTTTAATTCTTTAAGAAATTCGACGACCGATTCTTTTGTAACGGCGGTTTGAACTCCGGCACTTGCCGAAAACGGTCCCGCGCCTTTGCGATAACTGAAACCTGTTCTCGCGCCGTAAGTGTAACCTTTATCTTCGCGCAGATTCATATTAACGCGGGCGGAAAATTGTCCGCCTAAGATCGAGTTCATCACTTGAAGCGGGAAATAATCGGGATTGTCACGCGAAACGCCGATTTGTCCGATATTGATAACGCTTTGCGCCGCACCGGGTTTGTCAATAACGTAAATTAACGCCTTATCGCGTTGTGCAGCGTTTGAAACATTTGTGTTCGGCACGTCTGCGGCTTTCCAACCGGCAAAGGCAGTTTCGAGTTTTCCGGTCAA
The DNA here is from genome assembly GCA_038251885.1 of Pyrinomonadales bacterium. Classification (GTDB taxonomy): domain Bacteria; phylum Acidobacteriota; class Blastocatellia; order Pyrinomonadales; family Pyrinomonadaceae; genus JAHCHG01. The sequence goes on from JBBSAX010000055.1 coordinate 21,952, forward strand.
AGTTTTCAAATCAACATCGCCGACAACGATCAAAGTCGAATTGTTCGGACGATAATATGTTTCGTAAAACTTCGCTAAATCCTCGCGTTTCATTGCTTTGACGGAGTTTTCCGTGATCGAAATTCCATACGGATGCTCTGCGCCGTATAAAATTTTGTCGTAAGCAATGCCGGCAATCGCATTTGCATTGTCTTTGCGCTGCAATAATCCGATTAAAGTGCGGCGTTGATTTTTGTCGAATTCGTCTTTCGGAAAAGTCGGATTCAGCGAAACGTCGGCGAAAATATCCAGAGCTTTGTCCAGATTTTTCGTCAAAGTCTGCATCGTGATATTTGAAGAATCATAACCCGAACCGGCATTTAAAAATGCGCCGATTCCCTGCACTTCGTTGGCAATATCTACGGCAGACCGTTTTTTCGTTCCGCTGTCGAGCAAACCGGCGGTTGTTGAAGACAGACCGCTCATATTTTTCGGATCAACGGTCGCGCCGGTTTTGACGATCAAATTCATTGAAACAATCGGCAGCTCATCTTGTTGAACAAGCCAAACGTCCAAACCGTTTTTGAGTTTCGTTTTTTGAATCGAAGGCAAAGCAAACTTCGGATCAGTTCCGCCTTTCGGTTGCGTGAAACGCCAATCGGAATCGGATTTTTTATCGTCCATTTTAGGCTTATCCATCATTTTATCGGTTTTTTCACCAACCGATGTCGGACGGTTTGCATCGCCGGATGCGACGGATTTTGTTTCGCCTTTGCGCGGAACAACCGTCAGAATCAGACGTTTATCAGTCAAATAATTTTGCGCCGCTTTTTGAACATCGGCGGGCGTAACTTTGACGTAGCGGTCGAGGTCTTTTTGAAAATAATCCGGTTTGTCGAGAAAAATGCTGTAATCATTAAGTTGATTGGCTTTTCCGAGAACTGTCTGCAAACCGAAAATCGTCGAAGATTCGATACCGTTCAAAGCGCGAGCCATTTCCTCAGCCGTCGGCGGTTCTTTTTTGATGCGTTCGATTTCGACATTTAATTCTTTTTCGATTTCTGCCAACGAAGCATCTTTTTTCGATGCCGTAGCGACAACCTGAAAAGTTCCGGCGATTTCTCGTGCCGAATTGCTGGCAAAAGCATTTTGCGCGATTTGTTTGTCATAGACGAGATTTGTTTGCAGACGCGAACCTCTGCCCGAACTCAAAATATTCGATAAAATATCGAGTGCGGCTTCGTCCTGCGAATATCGCGGCGATGTGTGCCAATTCATATAAATGCGCGGAAGCTGAACGCTGTCTTCCATTTCAGCACGCATTTCCTTTTCGAGTTTCGGTTGCGCCGGATTCGGTCGCGTAATGTCAGCACCTTTCGGCAACGGCTCGAAGTATTTTTTTGCTAATTTTTCCGCTTCTTTCGGATCAAAATCTCCGGCGATGACGAGCGACGCATTATTCGGCACATAATATTGGCGGAAAAATGATTTGACATCATCCATCGAAGCGGCGGACAAATCTTCGAGCGAACCGATGGTCAGCCAATAATACGGATGATCCTTCGGATACATCAGCTCCGATATTTTTGCACCGACCGTTCCATATGGACGATTATCATAATTCTGTCTTTTCTCGTTTTTGACGACATCGCGCTGATTATTGAGTTTGTCCATTGTCATCGCTTCCGGCAAAAATCCCATTCGGTCGGATTCGAGCCAAAGTGCAAGTTCGAGAAAATTCGACGGCACGACTTCGTAATAATTAGTGCGGTCGCCATTGGTCGAACCGTTAATGGCTGCTCCGGCTTCCTGAAGCGGTCCGAAATAATCTTTGTCGTAATGTTTTGAACCTTGAAACATCATATGTTCAAAAAGATGTGCAAAACCCGTTCTGCCCGGAACTTCATTCTTTGAACCGACGTGATACCAAAGATTGACGGCGACAATCGGCGTAGATTTATCAACGTGCATAATCACCCGAAGTCCGTTCTTCAAGGTTATTTCCTTATATTTGATCGGCGGCAGTTTATCTGCCTTCTGTCCGAAAACAACTGTTGACATAATAAAAACAAGGGCGAAAAGAAAAACGAATGTTCTCTTTATATTCATCGCAAAAACTCCTTTAAAATTTAATTGTGGTTATAGTTTAGACATTCGCTTATACGCAAGGCAAATGCAAAAGGTTTAACAGGCTAATTTTACCAGCTAACTCGTTTATGATTTTATAAAATTCACACAGAAAAATAACAAAGTTCAAATTTAATTTTTAAGTTTAAGCACCCCAACAAATTTAAGTAAGGTTATCTTGACAAAAAAGGCAGAAACGCGACCGCGAGGGAGCGTGCCAAAAGTCAGGGTTTGACACGCTCGTTTGCACTCGCGTTTCTGCCTTTGGTTGTCAAATAATCTAATCTATTCCTGTAGGGGTGCTTATATGAAAATTTTTTTAAGAAATTTTATTTATTTTGAATCCGAAACAAAACCGCCACCGAAATATATGATACAAAGCTCAAAAATTCACTAATATTTAGTTATTGTGGCTTTTTGGTCTCCTTTTCAAACTTGAAGCCGGATGTTTCGTTAAACATCCGGCATTTTTTTGTTTGAAATTCAGGTAGTGCTAAAAAAAGTAAGACTTTATGAATTGCCAGCGGCTAATATTGTTTGAAAATTAAATACGAGAAAAAATAAAAGCCTCTTTAGCTGGGAGCGCACGCATCCCTGCGTGCCACGTCGTTTGTAAAACGGCGTGAAAGCCTCTGTTTGCACAACCTTTCATCAAGGCAAAGGCTGTTTCGTGCTATCGCACTCAGCACGCAG
>JBBSAX010000056.1:0-24723 GCA_038251885.1 Pyrinomonadales bacterium
CGCCGCAGAGTTCCGCGCACGTCGCGGTAAATAAAATAAAGCGGAACGGCAATAACGAGAATAAAAAACCAGACCGTCATACTAATTGTAAGAACCCAACTTAAAAAATCACCGAACAAACCGAGCCAACGAATAACCGGATTTTCGATCAAATAATTAACATCGAAAATGTGCAAAACTTTTAATAATTGTCCAACAAGAGCGAAAACGGTCGCCGTCAGAAGAAGCAAAAAAGGCAAAATAAGCCAGCGCAGAAAAAGGTTCATTTCCTGATAAAAATAATTGGAAATAAGCCAATCGGGAATCTGCCGAACGTCAACCGAGCGAATGTCTTTGAGCCAATCGCTGCGCCCGAAAACCGAATATTTGCTCGCACCGCTGACCAGACTTTCCGTTATAAAATAACCGAGCGGCAGGGAATGCAAATTTCCGTAATCGGTCGCCGCGTTATACGGATCAATCTGCTGACCGTGTTCGATCCAGATTTTTCTGCCATTAATTTCGCGGATCAAAGTCAAAGATGTATCAAGATTTACGTTGTAATGTTTAAATTTTTCGATATACCAAGGATCGCAAGCCAGATCGTAATCGTGATTTCCGACCATCAAGGTAATTTTGATTTTTTCGCCCGTGAGTTTTAATTGTTCAAAGATCGGCTGGTGATATTTGATGATTTCGACAAGTTGTTGCGTGCCTTGAACGGAAGTGAGTTCCCAAAAACCGAACGTGTCGCCCATTATAATGAGTTCCGTTTCTTTGTCTTTTCTCGCCAGTCTTTGTAGAAAAACGATGAATTCCTCAGCGAAATCGCAATCCATTAATTGACCGTCGCCGCCAAAATGCAGATCGCTGACAAAATAAAATTCTTTCGGCATTTATCCAGTTTAATTTGAAAGTTTAAGTGGATTCAATTTCAAAAAGAAAAAATTAACAGGGATGACAGGATAAACAGGGATATTTAAGAAAAATTCTTTTTATCCCTGTCAATCCTGTCTATCCCTGTTAATAATTCTTCTAAACTTCGTGAACTATTTTATGGTTAATTCAAACGGCATCATCAGCATTGTTTCGCCGCGTTTCATTTGATCGAAGATCGAAGCATAGCGCAGAGCGCGGCGGGCATCTTCGGGAAGTGCTTTGACGATTTCTTCCTGCGCGGCGCGTTCTTTTATTTTGGCAACTCCGCCGTCGCTGAAAAGTGATTGCAGAAGCGTTCTCGCTTCCGGGTAAGCGACTTGTTTGATTTCTTTTTCAGCCGGAATTTGGGCGAGTTCTTTGGCAATCGAAATCGCTCTTTCGAGTCCGCCAAATTCGTCAATCAAACCGTTTTGTTTCGCCTGCGTTCCAGTCCAAACGTGACCTTGACCGAGTTTATCAACTTCTTCGGGCGATTTATTTCTGCCTTGCGCGACCTTCGGGACAAAATCGTCGTAATAAAAACGGCTGATCTGATCGGTCATTTTCGCACGTTCTTCGTCCGTCCATTTTTCGCTTTCGCGGAAGATTCCGGCGTTTTTCCCACGCATTATGTATTCGTTGGAAACGCCGATCCAATCGTATAAACCTTTGACATTCGGTTTTCCTGTGAAAATACCGATTGAACCCGTGATCGTATTCGGCTGGGCAACGATCTTATTTCCCAAACAAGCGATATAATAACCGCCAGAAGCTGCCACATCGCCCATCGAAACGACGACCGGTTTTTTCTTTTTCGCTTCGTCGAGCGCGTGCCACATCATATCCGAAGCGAGTGCCGAGCCGCCGGGAGAATCTACGCGCAAAACAATCGCTTTGATCGAATCGTCTTTCGCCGCATCATTTACCGCTTTAACGATTGTGTCTGAACCGACCGTTTCGCCGTTGAGCGCACTGTTGCTCGAACTGCCCGACATAATCGCGCCCGAAGCGTAAACGACAGCAATTCTTTCGCCCGTGTTCAGATTCAAGGATTCCGGCGTAACTTCCTTGTAAGCCGTTCCGCTGACAGTTCGCAGTTCGTCGCCTTCTTTGTAGCCCAAACGGTTTTTCAGTTCATCGTAAATTTGTTTTTTGTAAAGTGCGCTGTCAATCAGTCCGAGTTCCTGCGCCTGTTTTGCGTGATACGGCGCACCGTCAATAATTGCTTTGACATCTTCGGGTGATTTATTTCGCGCTTCGGCAATCGCGTTGACGAGATTGCCGTAAAATTCATCCAAAATGGCATTCGTAACTTCGCGCTGTTCGTCGGACATTTCCTTTCGCAAATACTGGTCAGGCGCGTTCTTATATTTTCCGATCTTGATAAAATCCGGTTCGATGCCGAGTTTATCGAGCGAACCGCGAAAAAACATCGCTTCCGCCGCGAGTCCGTTGACGTAAATATCGCCCGACGGCGGCAGGAAAATCTTTTCGGTCGCCGAGGCAATATAATATTCCTTGTTCATACCGATTTCCATATACGAATAAATCGGCTTGCCCGAAGTGCGAAAATCTTTGATCGCATCACGCAATTCATCGGCTTTTCCCCAACCGATTCCCGGAAAATTTATGTCCAAAAGAACCGCACCGACGCGGGAATCCACCTTTGCCTTGCGAAGCTGCATTTTCAGCGTCGAAAAAGATTGCGGTGCGCCCATTCCAAACGCTTTTGCCAGCGGATCATCCGCCGAATAATCCGGCAAACTTCCCGAAACATCCAGCACCAAAACGCTGTTTTCCGGCACGTCCGGTTTGCCCAAAGATTCCGCCACAATCGCCAGACCGATCACCGCAACCAACACAAATGCGACGATTATCCCGCCGACGATGAGAAATATTTTTCCTGTTTTTGACATTGCCATTTTGTAATTTTTACTCCAAAAAACTTATTTGTATAATTTTGCGCCAACGCAAAACTTTTATCTATTTTACGCGCAAACTCGAAAAAAGTTTGGATTTATGGAAACGATGGAAAATTTGAATGAGAAATAGTTGTTGAATCAGCCGAGAATTATCGTATAATCAATCCAGATATAAGGTTATTAGCCCGAATGATTCCGTATCATACACGAAATTTGTGTATTATCAAGAAAGATTCCGTATCATACACAAATTTTGGTAGTTATCCCGAATGGTTCGGGATAACTAATAGTTGTGCGCTTCGTGGTAAAACCAACGCGAGCCTTTTGGCAAAACGAAAATGTTTCCGAGCGAGACACCTTTGTCCGATCAATTCTTTAACGGCACACGATTTCAATTCCTTGTTTTGAGTCGCGCTGCGGTTGAAACATTCACGACAGAAACGCCTTATTTGGTTGTTTCCGTAACCGACCCGGAACAAACCGAAGCTAACATTTCCGATTCGCCGTTTTTGCGGGCGACGTTGCGAATGAAGTTTCACGACATTGCTAAACCAAGTCGCATCGCTGAGCAGTTCACATCCGATTCGACTGACGTTTATATGACGGAAGCCGATGCCGAACGAATCTTGTCTTTTGTCGGCGAACATCTTGCAGAAGTAAAACTAATCGTTTGTCATTGCGAGCAAGGCATCAGTCGTTCGGCGGCAATCGCGGCGGCGTTATCGCGCATCTTGCAAGACGAGGACGAGTTTTTCTTTCGTCATTATTGGGTGAATCGCTACGTTTATGATTTACTGTTGGCAAAGGCAGACGTTTTGAAAACAAAGACGCGCACAACAAATCAGCTATGAAAGAAGCAGTCAAGCACACAAGATGACCTGTGCCGCCAGATTGTTGATCTGCGGCAGGAATATAAGTTGATAATCGCCGGATGGCGCAATAAGTTGATTGACAAATATCTTGAAAATCACCAATTAAAGCCGATGATGCCGTATTTGCAGAAGACCTTTTTCAGTGTTTGAACCAGTTTTTCTGTCCCAGTCAGCTATTGGAGACTTCAACTATTTTCAAGTTGGGCTATGGTCGCACGCGGGTAAATGGCTTAGAGAGTTGGTGGCAGCCTGCGCCAATGGATGTCAGGGCAAAACAGCGACCTTTATAAAACGGTTCTTTTAACTCGAAGTTGTGTGCATTAATAAAAACTATCTTCCCGGCATATCTTCGCCGATTGTCCAAACTACTACGGAACTTGAAAGTCCGAGTCCTGAAAGTCTGCCAGCCATCATTACGATTGTTTCGCCGTCTGTGACCGCACCGTTTTCAAGTAAAGTTTTTTCACCGACTTTTAGAGTTTTTTCGGTTGAATCTGATTTTTCGTGGTGAAAAGGATGAACGCCCCAGATCAGTGCGAGTTGATTGCGCGTGTTGGCGGAATTTGTCAGCGCAAACGTCTGCAAGCCCGAACGATATGCCGAAAGCCGTCGTGCCATCAAGCCCGATTCGGTGAAAACGGCGATTTTGTTAGTTTTCTTTTCTTTCGCGCAATAAGCGGCAGCCTTGCACAATGCCTGCGAAGTTCTACCCGATTCTTCCTGCGAAAATTTGATCGGTTTTCTAAGCTGCGATGCTTTCAGAGTTTCCGCCGAATCAATGATTTTCGCCATTGTCATTACAGATTCGACCGCATAGTTTCCGGCGGCGGTTTCGGCGGAAAGCATCACGGCATCAGTTCCGTCCCAGACGGCGTTTGCGACATCGGACGCTTCGGCGCGTGTCGGGCGCGGATTATCTATCATTGATTGCAGCATTTGCGTTGCCGTAATGACGAATTTATCGTTGGCAATCGCACCGGAAATAATTCGTTTTTGATAAACCGGAACGAGTTCGACGCTCGTTTCAACGCCGAGATCGCCGCGAGCGACCATCAATCCGTCAGTCGCTTTGATAATTGCGTCCAAGTTTTCAATCGCTTCCGCTTTTTCGATCTTCGCAACAAGCATCGCGCGACCGTATTTTCGCTTGTTTTGCGCTTTGATAATATCTTTAACTTCGGTGCAGTCTTCGGCTTTGCGAACAAACGAAAGCGCGATGTAATCAACGTCCTGTTCCATCGCCCAATCAAGATCAACGCGGTCTTTATCGGTCAAAGACGGAATCGGCAAAGGTGTGTTCGGCAAATTTATTCCTTTACTTTCATATAAAAGTCCGCCCGAAACAACGCGGCAGATGACATCGGTTTCGTTTTTATCTTCAACCTTTAATTCCAGAGAACCGTCGTCAAGCAAGATCGTCGAACCGACTTTGACCGATTCGGGCAGTTCTTTAAATGTCGTTGAAACTTCCTTGTCAGTTCCTTCAATATCACGCGTTGTTAGCGTGAAAAGTTGGTCGGTTTCCAAAAGAACGGGTTTTTTATCAATCAATGAACGCGTACGGATTTTCGGTCCCGAAAGGTCAACTAATATTGAAATCGGTTTTCCGATATTTTTTGCCGCTTCACGCGCTGCTTTGACGGTTTCGGTGTGTTGTTCGACCGTGCCGTGCGACATATTTATCCGCACGGCATTTGCTCCCGCGTGAATTAATTTTTCGATTTTTTCCTGTGTGTCGGAAGATGGTCCGAGTGTCGCTAAAATTTTGGCTTTACGCATAAATGTATAAATTAATTTTCTCTCAAAAGTGCGCGGAAACCTGCCTGAACAAAATGTTCATCGGCGGTCAGGGCTTCCGTAATTTCTCTTTTCTGCATTACGATAAATGAAATACAATCAACCAAACCCCACTCTTTATCGGTTCGATTGCTGAAAAGTTCAAAGGCGGTTTTATAAAGATCGTCTGTCAGCGAAATTATCGTCGTTTTAGGATCATTTTCATAGTGATTTAGAATCCCGATTCCAACATTCCGAAAGGCGGATTTTGACAGAGCATTGCCTATTTCTAAAAAAACAGCTTGAGTTGTTACAATTGGAGTTTCGGAATCTTCAATTTTATCTAACCAAATATTCGCTGTTTTATGTAGCTGATCTCTTGGAGAAACAATTGCAATGGCGAATGAAGTATCGAGGAAAATCTCATTCATCTTCTAAAGACTTTCCTCCGTAAAGATATTCGTCAATATTGGTCGCAAAATCCGGCGGAGCGTCAATACTTACCGATCTGACATAGTTGATAAAAGAATGCGGCTCACCTGTTTTTTCCTTCTTTTTGACGACCAATTCCAGTTTTACTTTCGTGTTCGGTTCAAGATCAATTTTTTCATCGGGGCGAAAAACTTCGCCGTCGAAAGTTGCATCAATTGTTAAGCTCATAAACTTTACCTCGCACGAATATCTTACGCCTTTTCAGTAAATTATAAAAACGAAGGGAAATTTTACACTTTATTTGCCTTGCTTCTCAAATCAACCGTGTCAATTTCGCCGAATTTGATCTTGCCTTCTTTCGGCAGAGCGTTGTCGGCGTAAACTTTCCATTTGATCGTCCAATTTTCGAGTTTTTGGAAATTTTCTTTAAGCGGAATTTTCCAGCTCATCGTCATACTTCTTAGAAGTGGAAAATTTGCTTTGAAAACTTCGTCGGCGTATTCCTGATTCAGATTTGTCAGGCGATGGCGATAATATTTTCCGCCGTCTTTGACGCTGCGTTTGTTTTCGATATTGACCAGAGCTTTGACCGGAACGTCAACAAAACACGCGACATAACGCGCAAAAGCCGAACCGTTGTTTTTTGCCTGAACTATTAGATTAAACTCCGTGCCGCTGAAATTTTCTTGTTCGTCGAAAGTGTCTTTCGCTTCGATCAAAAATCTAATGGAAATATCCGGCATTTGTTCACGAAACATCACATCACGAATTTCATAGTCTTCCATCGGCACGCTTTGGAAATTAAAACGCTTGTAATAACGCTGGTTTCCGGCTTGATGCGCGGTGTGGCTCTGCGGAATTTCGACGACGTAAACGACATCATTTTCGCTCGAACTCAGATTTACGGAATGAATCAAAATCCCGTCAATGCGCGGTCTGATACTGTTAATAACTTGTTCGAGCCATTCGCGCGGAAGTTCGGTGCGGTTGACCGGCATAATCTTTTCGGGCAAATGGCGTTTGTCGAGATTGTTATATTCCGCAATTCCGTAAATCAGCAAACCACCCGCCGAATTTGCCATGGCGGAAACGTCTTTTGTAATTTCGTGTTTCTGATATTCGCTTTTGCCGAGTGCTTCGCCAGCTTTATATTCGAGCGTCAGAGATTCTTCGATTTCGCTTGTGATAAAGTTATTTATTCGGCTTTCCGTCCAAATTTTCGGCATATTTGAGTTCTTAAACTTTATTTTTAATTACAATCGTTCCGGCAAAATAATCGTGAAGTGCGCGATATTTATCATCGGAAAGTGCGGCAATTATATTGAAAATAGTCCAAAGTAAAACAGCAATATTTAAGAGGCTCTCGACCGCGCCGGCGATTTGAATTTCTTTTTGATTTGTTTCGCCGGTCATTAAATAATGACTGTTAAAACCGAGGATGATAATTATCGGAATTATTTGCGGCAAACTTCTGATCAAAGATTGACCGAGATTTATTTTTCGCTCCGACGTATCTACAATTTTAACTCTGACCAACATTTTTCCAAACGTGCGTCCGAAAAAAGCATTCATCAAAACGTAATAAGACACAAAAAAAGTCCAAATTGAAGTATATGCGGCAAATGTGGCTATTTCAGGCGAAAAACCGTTTTTAATAAAAGTTGCAGTCAAATCCGAACTGAAATACAACAGCGGAATCAATAAAAGATAATCAATTATCAATGCAATAAACCGCAAAAAAATTGTTTGATACTTATCCATTTAACTTCTCTAATTCCCGCAATTTCTCTAGATAGTTTACAACGGTTGCGACAAAAGTCGAATGCGACCACGTAAGCGGCGAAACCGAAACGGGTTCGCCTGTCAGCGGATTGACTTGTTCGGCTAAAACTCCCGAAGGCAGAGCATTTTTCGCCGTCCATTCCAAAATTTCGATCACGCCTTTCAAATCCGACTTTTTCTTTGCCACAGCAATTCGATAATCGGCAAGCCAGAGTGTCGAGATAAACCAGGCGTTTCCGGTAAAATCGTTTGAAACGCGCATATAACCATCATTATTAAATCTAGCAATTCCGCCGATCTTGCCTTTTACCCAGAGATGTTTTTCAACCGCTTTCATCGTGTTTTCAACGATTTCATCGTCAATATCAAAAACCTTAAAATAAAATATGCCGAAAAGCGAAGCATCAATCGTCGCATCGTGTGTTAGTTCATCGCTGTTATTAGCTTGCAGAGAACGCAGAAAACGTCCGAGTTCGCGGCTATATAAATGTTCGCGCATCGCGCTTGTAATTTCATCAGCGGCAGTATCATAAATTTCGGCGCGTTCCGGTTCGGCAAAAAGGCGTGCAAAATTTGCGCCGGCACGAAGTCCCGCAACGACGGTCGCGCACGTAAATGTATGAATTCCGCGCCGATCTTCCCAGAGATTCCAACTCGGTTGCGGCAAACCCGTTTCTTCATCTCGAAATTCGGCGAGAAAATCCGCGCATTTTGTGATTAAAGGACGATAAAGCCGGTGCGAAAATTCGAGTTCGCGGTATTTGTCGTAATGTTCCCACAACGCCCAGAGAACGAGCGAGGTTTCGTCTTCCTGAATCGGCACGAGCTTCTTTTTCGCCCAAACATCCCAAGCCGCGTGCCAGCCCGAAGCGACCGTGCCGTCAGCATTGTATTTCTGCAAAAAATAACCGTCTTCGTGGACAATGTGTTGACAGAAAAGAAAGAAATTTCGCGTTAAATACGGAAAACCGGCAAGATCGAATGCATTTGCGACAAATGCGCCGTCGCGTGTCCAGAGATAGCTGTAATGATCGGTTGCGCGTTCGGTTACGTCCGAATCATTCGCCGCGAGAATCGAACCGCAGTTATCAATCTGCGTCCGCGCAATTAAAAGGGATCGTTTATAAAGTTCGATCACCGCATCCGACAGATCGCCGAAATCTCGATCATTTTTATTAACCCAAACGCGCCAGAAATTTTCCGTATAATCAAGCAAAGTCTGCGGCGAAATGCTCGAAACACTCGCATTTAATTGAAAAACTTCTTCGTGTGATTTTCCCGCCGCGATCCAGTAAAAAAAATCTTCCGCGCCTTGTGCTTCAAGTTTCAGATTTATCTGAACGGTCGAATCAACCGAACCTTCTGTCTTCGAGCCGCCGTGCAATTCGCCGTCTTCGGCATCGCGCCAAGTTCCTTCCTGATCGCGGAAAGCCTTTCTTCCCGTCGCAAAAGAATTAAAATGCGGTTCGGTGTTGATCAAGAAATATCTGTGTTTGTTGTAATGAATCAATGAAAGGCTTTCAGGATCGTAAAATGCCGTGTCGCCGACTTTATTTTCATAAATACGGAAATCGTGATGCAGAAAAACGCGCACTTCACGCGGCTGATCGAGCAGATTGCTGACGCGCACCTTTCGCAAAAAGATATTCTCGTGACTCGCCACCGTATCATTGCAAATGATCTCTAAACCTAAGTTTTCACTGGTCAATTTAACGTCCGTAACAAGCGTTTCCGAAACATAACGAAGGTCGCGTTTCCAACCATGTTCAAAAACCCAAGAAAACTCGCCGTCCGCCCAAACGCCGAAGCGAAACGGAAAACCTTCCGTGTGATTCTCCTGCCCGACGTGCGGATAATAAACGTCACGGATCTGATATTTTTCGTCAAATGTTACCAGCAACGAGCCATTGCCAACCGGAATATCACGCATATTTTATTAAGTTTAAGTTAATTTCAGTATTGGATAAGAAACAGATGGAAAAACTCAAAAACCAAGTAAAATGGATTTACCAAAAAACATTTCATTTAGCCGCAGCTTTCTGTCTATGGACATTTTACCGCTTTTTTGTGAGATTGACGATTTTTGTCGGGTTTTTGATAAAGTTTATGAATATTGGGCTGTGGAATAATGGAAAAAAAACAGAAAAAAGTGATTCATTTGAGTCTGTCGGAATTGATGACGATTTTGGTAATGTATAAAAAGTTGCGTGAATAAGAACATAAGATCGCCCGTCAGAAAACCTTTTAGTAGTGGCGATAATATGTTCCTGAACATTCGCTTTTTTTGCAGGCAACTTTTTATTTTTCGTCCAATAGACTAAATCTTTATCACTTTTCTATTTTTTTACTTTCAAACTTTTAGCTTACCAGATTCAAAAGATGTCCCATTCTGAATTTTTTTACGCTCAGATATTTTTCCGTGTCTTTTGAAGGTTTGAATTCTATCGGAATACGTTCGACGATTTCTAAACCGCCGTCGCGCATCGCTTTTAGTTTTTCGGGATTGTTCGACATTGCTTTGACTTTTCTAATCCCCAAATCCTTTATTATTTCGACACATTGTTCGTATTCGCGTGAATCAACTGCGAGTCCGAGAAGTTGATTTGCTTCGATCGTGTCCGCGCCCTCGTCCTGCAAAGCGTAAGCGCGGATTTTATTAATAATTCCGATTCCGCGACCTTCCTGTTGTTGATAAACTATTAATCCGCGACCTTCTTTTTCAATCGTTTCCATCGCGCTTTGTAGTTGTTGACCGCAATCACATTTCGTCGAATGAAAAACATCTCCGGTCAGACATTGTGAATGAATTCGTACAGGAATTGCTGTATTCTCGCTTAAATTTCCTTTGAAAACACAGACAAATTCTTCATCGCTGATCAAAGATTTATAACCGGCAATGCGAAATTCGCCGAATTCGGTCGGAAGACGCGCTTCGGCAACTTTTTCGATTGATTTTACATTTGGAAAAACGGCAGTAAATTTATATGTTGTAATTGTTGTAGTTTCTGTAATCATTTAACCTTCCCTTGTGCTTGTTCTTGTTTTTATAGGACAGCATTAAGTTCGTAAAAATGCAAAAATCGGATGCAAAACCTAACGAATGAATCCATAAAACTGTCAACTTTATTCCACATTCAAGAAAATGCTTGCCAATATATAAAAATAAAGGCATAATTACAGCGGTTTTTACTCTCAGAAGTATCTCGTTAGATGCGTCCGTTCAAGACAAGAAAAGCGACGACTTTAGTTCGGTTAGAGAGTTTGGTTAGAGTTTATTGGAGCAGTTTTTAGTTGTTTTTCTGAGATCGGGCGCGTCGCAAGAAAAGGGTAGAAAAGAGTTTTTTTAGAATTTTCCTTCCTGAAAATTTCCAGCCTGTCTTTTGCTTCATTCAGTTAAAAATTTAGAGATTAGAGAGAATAATGAGTACAAAATTATATGTTGGAAACTTGTCATTTCATTTGACAAGCGATGATTTACAGGAGCATTTCGCTCAAGCAGGAACGGTCGAATCGGCAAAAGTTATTGAAGACCGGGAAACCGGACGCTCACGCGGATTCGGATTCGTTGAAATGTCATCCGCTGAAGAAGCACAGGCAGCTATTGAACAATTTAACGGAGAAGACCTCGATGGACGCAGTCTTGTCGTCAATGAAGCCCGTGCGCGTGAAGAACGCGGCGGCGGCGGAAATCGCGGCGGCGGCGGACGCGGTGGTTACGGCGGCGGCGGCGGTGGAAATCGCGGCGGCGGGGACGGCGGTGGCGGTGGAAATTACTCGCGCTGGTAGTTTTCTGCAAGTCAGTATTAAAGAGGCGATAAAGATGAAGATCTCTATCGCCTCTTTAATTTTAAAGTTTAGAATTTTGAATTATTCGTTTTAAGAAGTTTGCCAGGTTAACGTATAGGCGGGCGGCACGTTTTTCATTACGATCGAACTCTTTTGCGATTTACCGTAGCGGTTTCTCATATGTTCGCGCAGTTTTATTGAAGATGGAAAGTAATATCCGTGAGCATATTGAAATGTGCGGAAAATACAACCTTGCTCCATAAATTTATCTATCTCGCACAAAATCTTTTCCCCAACCTCGTTTGGCAACGTAACAAAAGGCAAACATGAAACAATAAATCCGACTTTTCCCAAGCCCGATTTTTTATGAATCGAATAAAGATCGCAGGCGTTTCCCCGCACGATCTTCAGACTCGGATAACTTTTTTTCAACGATCTGACCAGATTTTTGTCTAATTCAAGACCAAGATAAGATTGATCATTCGAAACTAAACCTTGAACAAATTTTGTGATTGCGCCCGTGCCGACTCCGAGTTCTAAAATAATTGACTCAGAATCCGGTCTAATATCTGCAAGCATTTTTTGAGCGAGTTCGGGCGAACTCGGCGCAATCGCACCGACTTTTAAAGGGTTTTTTAGAAAAGCATGTAGGAACTGAATATTTTCGTTCATTCCGTATAATTATGCTGAAACTGAATCTTTCGACTTTTGTTCAGAATTATCTGCTGAATCGTTGACGGCAATTTTATACTCACATTCCTCGTTTTTGCAATAGCGGAATGTGCCTTCTTTCTTTGTGGTCTTTTCCAGAATGAAGGGAGCTTTGCATTTCGGACACGGTTCAGCAATTGGTTTGTCCCAGTAAACTTCGTCGCATTTCGGATAATTCGAGCATCCGTAGAACGGTTTTCCACGCCGTGTTTTCTTAACGACGATCTCGCCTTTGCAACCCGGTTTTGGACACGCGATGCCGGTCGTATCTCTTTGCACGTATTTGCATTTCGGGTAATTTGAACACGAAACGAATTCGCCGAAACGTCCCGTGCGTTTGACCAATTTTGCGCCGTCGAGCGGACAAACTTCATCTAATTCGACGGGCGGCGGAGTTGTGATAGTTGCGCCACTTTTCTTGTCAATTTTGCGAATATTTTTACATTCGGGATAACCTGTGCAGCCGTAAAATGTGCCGAACCTGCCGCGCTTTAACGCCATATCTTTTCCGCAAAGTTCGCACGGCGCAACTTCTTCTGTCTGTTCACCATTGGAATTTTCTGCGGTTGCAGAGTCAGTTTTTTTCGTAATTTCGCGCGTTGTTTTGCATTCGGGATAGTTTTCGCAGGCTAAAAATTGTCCGTAACGACCGAATTTTATGACCATTCCCGAACCGCAGGTTTCGCAAATTTCGTCGGTCGGAATCGCTTGTTTTTTCTTGCCTTTGATTGATTCTTCGGCATTGGCGAGATTTTTGGAAAACGGATCGTAAAAATCTCGCATCGCAGTTCGCCAATCCAGATCACCATCCTCAATTTTGTCGAGATTTTCTTCCATTTTCGCCGTGTAAGCCGTGTCGAAAAGCTGTTCAAAACTGGCAACGAGCAAATCATTTACCGTAATTCCGAGCGCGGTCGGATGAAATCTGCCTTCGAGTTTTTCGACATATTCGCGGTCTTGAATCGTCGTCATAATCGCCGCATAAGTCGAAGGTCTGCCGATTCCTTTTTCTTCCAAAGTTTTAACGAGTGTCGCTTCCGAATAACGCGGCGGCGGTTCGGTAAAATGTTGATTCGGCGTGATTTTATTGAGTTTTAAATTCTCGCCTTTTTCGACTCTTGGCAGAGTTCTTTCGGCTTCGTCGTCATCTTCTTCCGTTTGTTCGTCGCGTCCTTCCTGATAAATTTTCAAAAATCCGTCAAACTTTTGTACTGAACCCGTTGCACGAAATGTAAAACGTCCGGCTTTGATGTCAATCGTCGTTTGATCGAAGATCGCCGGAGTCATCTGCGAAGCGACCGTTCGCTGCCAGATCAAATTATAAAGTTTGTATTCGTCCGGCGTAAGATTTGATTTCAGACTTTCGGGCGTGCGGTTTGCATCTGTCGGGCGAATCGCTTCGTGAGCGTCTTGTGCGCCTTTTTTCGATTTGTAAAAATTCGGTTTTTCGGGCAGATAAGGTTTGCCGTATTCGCTGTCAATAAACGTGCGAATGTCATCTAAAGCCGTGTCGGAAATTCGCGTCGAATCCGAACGCATATACGTAATCAAACCGACCTGACCTTCTTTGCCGATGTTCACACCTTCGTAAAGTTTCTGCGCGACCATCATCGTTTTCTTGACGGAAAAGCCGAGTTTGCGCGATGCTTCCTGCTGTAATTTTGAAGTAATAAAAGGCGGTGTCGGATTTCGCTTGCGTTCTTTCGTCGCAACCGATTCGACAATGAAATTTTCTTTTTCAGCTTCGGTGACGATGCCTTTCGCCTCTTTTTCATTGTCAATATGAATTTCGTTCTTTTTCAAATCTTGATCGAAACCGCCGGTTTTCAAAGTTTTATCTTCGACTTTATAAAGCCGCGCATCGAAATTCGGGGGAAGTTTTGACGCAAGATTGGCAATAATTGACCAGTATTCAGTTTTGACAAACGCTTCGATCTCGCGCTCGCGCTCAACAACGAGGCGAACCGCAACCGTTTGAACGCGTCCGGCGGAAAGTCTGCCGCCGATAGTTTTCCAAAGAATCGGCGAAACTTTGTAACCAACCAATCTGTCTAAAATTCTTCGTGCTTGCTGTGCGTCAACTAAATTTTTATTGATTTGTTTCGGTTCTTTAAAAGCATCTTTGATCGCGTTTTTCGTGATTTCGTTAAACATCACGCGAAAGATCGGTTTTTTATTACTTTTCGGGACGATTTCTTCCGCCAAATGCTGGCAGATCGCTTCGCCTTCGCGGTCAGGGTCAGCTGCGAGATAAATTATTTCGGATGCCTTCGCCGCTTTTTTCAAATCGGAAACGGTTTTCTTGTTGTTTCGTTTCTTTTTATCGGGAATTACTTCATAAGTCGGCTCGAAATTGTTCTCGACATCAACGCCGAGTTCCTTTCCCGGCAAATCTTTGATATGCCCGATTGAAGCCAATACCAAATAGTCGCTTCCCAGATATTTATTGATCGTTTTTGCCTTTGCGGGCGATTCTACTATTACTAAATTTTTACTCATTTTTTATAAACCAACTTAACACAAACCCAAAAGAGTTCAACAATTTTACTCTTTTCTTGTTCTATTAATTATCAATTCTTCGGCTTTCGCCAATGTTAATCCTTCAAATTCCGTCTGAAACCACGTTTCAAATTTCGGATCAAATTCGTGAATGATTTCCTGCGAGCCGTTTTTTAATGTAACCGTAATCTGTAAATCTTGCGTTCCGCTTTTTACATTAATATTAACGGCTTCGATTCTTTCATTATCAATATTGCTTTCAAGTGCATCTAGTTTTTGCCGCGCTTCAAACATTTCCATCAAACTCAAAAAAGGTTCGAGGTTATAAGCTCTGCGAACGGCGTGGCAACGGTCGCTTCCGGCTTCAAATTGTCGGCACATTCGCGGTCTGTTTTCGTAAACTCGACAGCTAACTTCTTTGCCGATTTTGCCTTCCAAAGCGACGCACGAAAAATCTTCTTCCTTGCGTTTTATATAGCGATCAACCGTAAATTCGATGTTTTCGCCTTGTTTCGTAATGTCCCAACAGTCTTTAGATGAAATCGGGTTGTCCGGTTTCACATCAACGCAAACGAAAGAAGCACAACACGCGCCGCACGTCATACAATCGGGAATCGGCGAATCTGCGGAAGTTATAATATTGTCCGCAACCGTATTTGACAAATTGAATGTCAAAATCTGCGGCGGCAAAAGATTTCCCCAAACCTGTTCATACATCGCATTTACAAACGGCAGAAATTCATCTTCCGCAATTTTATCGCGCCGCGTGATTTGAACAAGTTCGCTTTTCTCCATAATCAAAAATTTTCAAAAAAAATTGCCAGACGCATCTGTATCTGACATTTATCACTTCAAAATCGTATGTGTCAAACGGTTTTCAAACTTATACTATTTTGCGCCGAAACTCCAAATCGTATTCTTAACACCGATGAGATTTTCAATGTTCCGGTTGTCTGACAGCGAAATTTTACATTTTTCGCGCAAAATTATTTCCGGGCAAAACTCTAATCAAATCCTTTAATTCCAAACCGACAATCGCGCCGTTTAATTCGCCGAAAGATAATTCGGTTTTTTCCAGTAAAATATCAAAATGATTCGATTCATCGGGCAGCAAAAACGCATAAAGTTTTTTCTCCGCTTCACTTAAACCTGCGGGCATTTTACTTTTTTGCGCTTCATTTTCGACATCTTTTTTATCAATTTCGGGCGGCAGGATTTCAGCGGCGATTTCCGTAGGCAGTTCAGCGACGACATCTTGCCATTGCTGAACGAGTTTTGCGCCGGATTTGATTAAATAATTCGTGCCGAAAGAATTTTTGGATGTGATATTTCCCGGAACTGCCAGAACTTCGCGGTTTTGTTCCATTGCAAGCCGCGCCGTAATCAGCGAACCGCTTCTTTCCGACGCTTCGACGATCAAAACTCCAAGACTCAAACCCGAAATTATGCGGTTGCGATACGGAAAATTTTCTTTAAGCGGCGGAGTTCCAAGCGGAAATTGCGAAACAATCGCCCCGCCGTTTGCTAAAATTTGTTCGGCTAATCTGACATTTTCCTTCGGATAAACTTGGTCAATTCCCGTTCCCAAAACGGCAATTGTTCGACCTTTGCCGGAAATCGCGCCGAGGTGCGCCGCCGAATCAATTCCGCGTGCAAAACCCGAAACAATCGTTACGCCTTTTGAAGCCAGATCGCGCGAAAGCATTTCGGAAGCGTTTTTGCCGTAAGTCGAACACCGACGCGAACCAACAACCGAAATACAAGGCGCGTCAAAACACGCTTGCCAATCGCCTTTGACATAAAGCGTAATCGGCGGATCAGCGATTTCGCGCAGTAAATAAGGATAACTTCCATCATCCAAAATCAAAATATCGCCGCCCGATTCTTTGACTTTCGATAATTCTTCTTCAGCCTTTTCGTGAAATTCTTTCTTTAAAATGCTCTGAATAGTTTCGGGTTTCAGCCGCAAACCTTCGAGTTCACTTCTCAACGCGTGAAAAACATTGTCCGCCGAACCGAATCTTTCCAGAAGTTGAGTTGCCTTGCGAGGTCCAACACCGGGAGTCATATTGAGGGAAATCCATTCTTTCATAAATGTAAAGTTTACCGTGAGCGGTTCGGTGTAAACAGCAATTTAGTGTAAATAATTGAAACCCAAAATTAAACTGCTTACTGCTGACAGCTAACTGCTTTCTGAATTTTGGCGGAGGCGTGTGGGAATCGAACCCACCTGAGCTTACTCTCGCAATCTCACAGACGGTTTTGAAGACCGTGCCCGCCACCAGACAAGATGCGCCTCCCGAATAAAGAAAAATGAAGTTAAAATATATCTTATTAAAGCTAAGATTTTTATCAAAAAACTGTCAAGTTAATTTGAAGAAAACTTCTGCCTGAACCTTGCTTGACCACTAAAATCAAGCGTGATATTCTTATCTCTTTTGAAAAGTGAGCAATTTTTTAGCTCCGAATTTATTACAAAATTACTTTAACATAAATTTTATTACTATATGGTTTTCTTAGCTTTTGCAGAAAGCATCCAACTGCTGCCGGACGGCACGATGTTTATACACATCGGGCTTATTCTGTTGATGATTTACATCTTAAATCGCACTTTCTTCCGTCCGATTAATAAAGTAATCGAATCACGCGAGAAAAATAAAGGCGGTACTTCAACCGAAGCCGTAGAGATTCTTCAAAAAGTTGAAGAGAAAAATGCGCGTTTTGATGCGGAAATGCTCGAAGCCCGCACGAAAGGTTACGAATTGATCGAAAAAGAACGCCGCCAAGCCGTTTCGCAAAGAGAAGAAACAATTGCATCGGTAAAGGAAGAAGTCGAGCAAAAATCGGCAAGCGAGTATAAAGAATTAGAAGCCCAAACAGCAGCGGCGAGAGCGGCAATAGCTGAAGAAGCGCAAAAAATGTCTGACAAGATCAGCTCGAATATTCTTAAAGCCGCTTAAATTGCGATTTGTTTAACAATTAAATTTTGAAATTTTAGATTTGAAATCTGAAATCTACATATATGTTAGCTTTTTTATTTAATATTTTTATTTTGGCTTCCGAAGGCGGAGCTTCTTCCGATGGCTATGGGGGGATTTGGAAGTATCTGAATTATCCCGGATTTGAAGCGTGGAAATTTATAAATCTGGCGATTTTTATTGCCATAATGGTTTATCTTCTGAAAAAACCTCTGAGCGGCGCATTCAAAGCAAAACGCGATGCGATTCGCGCCGATTTGATCAGAGCCGAAGAAGAAAAACAGGCTGCACTTGCCAAATTGTCTGAAACCGAAACCAAACTCGCCCGTCTCGATGCCGAATCTCAAGGCGTGATCGAAAAAGCAAAAGCAGATGCTGATGCTGAAAAAGCCCGTATTTTGGAGCAAGCCGCGTTTGAATCAAAAAGATTACGCGATCAGGCAAATGCGGAGATCGAGCGAAAAACTAAACAAGTAAAAAATGAATTGCGTCGTTTTTCAGCCGAAGAGAGCGTTCGACTTGCCGAAGAAAAAATCAGAAAAGCGATGAACGCGAAAACAGATGAAAAATTGGTCAAAGCCGGCATTAAATCAATCGGAGGTTTAAGCTAAAATGAGTGTTGAAACCGTCGCCCGCCGTTATGCCGGAGCATTAGCTGATATTGTGATCAAAACGGGCGAAACAGAACCCGTAAAAACCGAATTAAAAACATGGGAAGAAATGATGTCTTCCAACAGCGAATTGCTTAATGCTTTTCGCAATCCTGCCATCGCTCATGCGAACAAGGAAAAAGTTTTAGAAGGTTTGATTGCAAAAACAAAACCGACCAAAACGACCGCAAATTTTCTGCGCGTTTTGCTCAGAAACAGCCGTCTGACAGAAATCAGCCAGATCAACGAGCGTTTTGCCAATGTTTTGGATGAGCGCAATGGAGTTGTTTCGGCTGAAGTTACGTCGGCGCGTCCGCTTTCAGAGGCGGAAAAAACAGATTTGCAAACAAATCTCGCCAAACTTACCGGTGGAAAAAAGATAAATTTAAATTTTAATATAGACGAAAATATTATCGGCGGAGTTATCACCAGAGTCGGCTCAACCGTGTATGACAGTTCAATAACGACTCAACTTGAAAATTTAAGGACTCAACTAACAAACGGGTAGTTCCTGAACATAAGTGGCGTATTATGGCAGATGTAACAAATGGGATTTTCAGCAATTATTGTTATGAAAAACTCTGGGATTTATTCAAAACTCCAGAGGATGAGGTTGGAAGTGAATTTCCCGGTAACAAAGCAGGCAGATCAATCACAAATTGTATTATATATGTTAGCAATGTCTTAATTTATGCCCACGATAAAATAAATCGCCCGGATATTTCTAAAAAGGTAAATCAGCTTGGTAAAGTTGAACAAGACGGTACAAAGTTAGCTAAATATTTAGTCAACGAACTTAACTGGAAAGCGCATTATTGGAATCCCGATGTTAAAAATCCGCGAGACGGAAAACCGGAACATCCCGTTAGCTATAAAAAAGTATTGAGTGCAAAAACGTATTATGACATTCCTATCAGCGGACTTATTGTTAATTATAATAAAACAGACAGATCGCCTGAAAGGGTTTGGGTTCCAATTCCTGTTCCGATGATTCCTATTCCTATTCCTATTCCGATTAGTGTATCGCCCGATGAAACGGCAGTATTTGAAACATTTTCCAAAGTTAAATTTGCTTTTGGTATTGCTCGCGGAGGATTTCATACGTTTTTGGTTTCAAATGGGGAAGTTTTTGAAGTGCATTGGGATCAGGAAGGACTGAAATTATATGGTAAAACACCCTTCAAAAGTTATGAATGGCTTTCGGGGGCGTTATTTACTCCGATAGATTCATCTTTCACATCAGGTGAAATAAAATAGTATGAAGTTTTTATTTTATATTTACGTTTTCTTACCTATTTTTGGATTTATATCTTGTAATAGTGCCTCTTCTAAGGCAGAAAATGATAAATCAATTATTATCGCTGAAAGTAAAAATAGTAAATATGATATTAAGGCAATTTTTTACGGCATACATAATAAAGCGACAGATAGTAATGAATTGGATTATAAGGTCATTCGGTACATAATCTTTAAAGATGAAAAGAGCGGGAAAGAAATTAAATATGTTGCGCCTGAAAAGCAGACCGAACAAGCTACTGATCTTTATTTTACCGATATTTGGTCACCCAATGAAGAATATTTAATTTTGCCGATTGGAAAGTTTGAAGGTCTCGCAGTATTTGAAGCGAAAGATGCTTTGGATAATATCAAATTAAATAAATATTTTGATAAGATAAAAGTCAAATCTGAAAATAGCGGTTGGTTTTGGCACGATTTTGAAAAATGGGAAGATGACTCTACTTTTAGTTTTAGAGCCGGTCTGAGTGGAGATATGTTTGCATTCAAATATAGTATTGCTAATGCTGAATTATATTGTTATCAAGAGAAATGCGAAGAACGTAATATTGGATTGAATAATAAAATTGAAATAAAAGCTATCAAAAAAGGTGATGTAGAACCTAAGAAAATACATTAATAAAATTATGGAAAGTATTAAGGCGAACGAAATTAACGAAATTATTCGCGCACAAATTGAGAATTTTGATGCAAGTATGACCGTCAGCGAAGTCGGAACGGTTATCAAAGTCGGCGACGGTATTGCCGAAATTCACGGACTCGAAAAGGTTATGGCGGGCGAACTTCTGGAATTTCCTTTTGAAGTTCGCGGTCTTGCGCTCAACCTTGAAGAAGACAAAGTTGGAGCCGTGCTTTTCGGAGATTTCCAAAAGATCAAAGAAGGCGACGAAGTTAAGCGCACGGGACGCATTATGAGCGTTCCGGTCGGCGAAGCGATGGTCGGTCGCGTAGTTGACGCTTTGGGAAATCCGATTGACGGAAAAGGTGAAATTATCACCGAAGAATTCAATCCGATTGAACGTATCGCGCCCGGAATTATTGATCGTCAGCCGGTTAGTGAACCGCTTCAAACGGGACTTAAAGCGATTGATTCGATGGTTCCGATCGGTCGCGGACAGCGCGAGCTTATCATCGGCGACCGCCAAACCGGTAAAACTGCTGTGGCGATTGACACGATCATCAACCAGAAAGGTAAAGACGTGATCTGCGTTTATGTCGCCATCGGTCAGAAGGCTTCGACAGTAGCGCAGGTTGTTGAAAAACTCCGAAAATTCGGTGCGATGGATTACACCGTAGTTGTTTCGGCAACGGCTTCCGATCCGGCGGCAATGCAGTTTCTTGCTCCGTATGCGGGCGTTGCCATCGGCGAATATTTCCGCGATAACGGTCGCCACGCGCTGACGATTTATGACGATTTATCGAAACAAGCGGCGGCTTACCGCGAAATTTCTTTGCTTTTGAGAAGACCTCCGGGACGCGAAGCGTATCCGGGCGACGTTTTCTATCTTCACTCACGTCTTTTGGAACGCGCTGCAAAAATGTCGGACGCACGCGGCGGCGGAAGTTTAACTTCTTTGCCGATCATCGAAACGCAAGCGGGCGATATTTCCGCATATATTCCGACAAACGTAATTTCGATTACGGACGGACAGATTTTCCTTGAAGCCGACCTTTTTAACTCCGGTATTCGTCCGGCGATCAACGTCGGAAACTCGGTTTCGCGCGTCGGCGGCGCGGCGCAAGTTAAAGCGATGAAACAAGTTGCGGGAACTCTGAGAATTGACCTAGCGCAATATCGTGAACTCGCGGCGTTTGCTCAATTCGGTTCGGATTTGGACAAATCAACGCAAGCCCAACTCGAACGCGGAAAACGTCTGACCGAAATCTTGAAGCAAGGTCAATACAAACCGATGGAAGTCGAAAATCAGGTTATTTCCATCTGGGCGGCGACAAACGGTTTGGTTGATGATGTTGAGGTTGCGGATTTACAGCGTTTTAACGAACAAATGTTGGACTTCTTGAAAAATTCGCATCCGGCGGTTATGGAAACGCTTCGCACGAAAAAATCAATTGACGATGATTTAAAAGCATCTCTGCGCGAGTCAATCGAAGATTTCAAATCAACGCGCTGGAACAAAGAAGTCGCGGAAGTAGCAAATGCTTAGTTTAATGGTGAATGGTGAATGATAAATTGTGAATTGAAACCAATTAATCATTCACCATTCACCATTCACCATTAAAAATATGCCAAGTTTATTAGATATGCGCCGACGTATTAAGTCGGTGAAAAACACACAGCAAATTACCAAAGCGATGAAAATGGTCGCAGCGGCAAAGCTCAAACGCGCAACTGACAGCGTCACGGCGGCGCGTCCATTTGCTGTTAAAATGAGCGAAGTTTTGGGGAATTTAAGCGCGAATATCGGCAGCGAATTTTCATCGCCGCTTCTCAATGAACGCGGCGATGAAAAATATCTGATCGTTTTGGTCAGCGCAGATAAAGGTTTATGTGGCGGTTTTAATGCGAATTTGATGAAGGCGACGCAGAATTTTTTGAAGGAAAATCCCGGAAAACAAGCTGAAATGATTCCGGTTGGCAGAAAAGGACGTGATTTTTTCAAACGGCGTGAAATGGATTTCGTTGAAGAATATATCGGCTTGACCGGCTCAGGTCGCGTCGAACTTTCGGACGCAATGGAAATTGCTCAAAGAATTACAAAAACTTTTATCGAAGACGAAACAATTGACAAGGTTTTTCTCGTTTTCACAGAATTCAAATCGGTGATTTCACAGGAAGTAAAAGTCGAACAGCTTCTTCCGATTCCGCCGATTAATGTTGAAAAGACAGAAGAAAGCGGCGCGGCGCAAGCCGAATATATTTACGAACAACCGGCAGCAGAGATTTTCGGAAAACTTTTGCCGAAACAAATCGAAACGCAAATTTACCGCGCAATGCTCGAATCGGTCGCTTCCGAACAAGGTTCGCGGATGACGGCAATGGATTCCGCATCGAAAAACGCGGGTGAACTTATTGATAGTCTGACGCTTAATATGAACCGCATTCGTCAGGCAGCGATTACCAAGGAAATTATCGAAGTAGTTTCCGGCGCAGCGGCGGCGTAAACAGTTAAGATATTTTAATTAAAAGTGTCTAAATCTGAATTATCAAACAATTGGCGCGGGCGAATTTTTCGTTACGCGCCTTTAATTTTGTGGATCGGCATTGTGCTTTTTGCTTCAACGACGACGGGTTCGATGTCTAATACCTCACGTATTATTCGTCCTCTTTTGGAATTTATTTTTCCAACTGCGCCGGAAGAAACTTTGTTGATTTATCACGGCTATATCCGCAAAATGGCGCATTTGACCGAATATGGAGTTCTGGCTTTTTGGGCTTCACGCGCTTTTTGGAATTCTTCTGTTAAAGTTTTGCGAAAATACTGGTTTTTAGTTGCTTTTGTTTTAGCTGTGATGGTTGCTTTAATTGATGAATATAATCAGAGTTTTAATACGGCAAGAACGGGTTCGATTTATGATGTTTTAATAGATGCTTCGGGCGCAATTGTTGTGGTAATCATACTTTTCGTGTATAAATTTATTCGTCAAAAAAAGGAAACAATCTGATGTGATTTAGAACAAGTAAACTCGTTCGTATTTTAAAATTTTGTTTCGGAAGATTTTTGTGAGATATTTATAACGAACAATAAACGGCTCAAAACCGTATATCAATTGAGCGATTTGAGAAATTAAAGGAGAAAATTAAAAGATGGGACTTTGGGATAAGGTTAAAAACGAAGCGTTAAATCAGTTTATTGAAGTTATCGAATGGCTGGACGAATCGAAAGATACGATTCTTTATCGGTTTCCGGTTCACGGACAGGAAATTAAAAATGGAGCGCAATTGATCGTGCGCGAATCGCAATCGGCGGTTTTCGTTCACGAAGGACAGGTTGCCGACGTTTTCGGTCCGGGAAAATACACGATTGACGGCGGAAATACGCCGATTTTATCGAAACTCGGCGCGTGGAAATTCGGCTTTAATTCGCCTTTCAAATCGGAAGTTTATTTTGTCAATACGAAACAATTTACCGATATGAAATGGGGAACATCAAACCCGATTATGCTCCGCGATGCGGATTTCGGCATTGTTCGACTTCGCGCTTTCGGTGCATATTCTCTGCGCGTCGCCGATCCTTCAACCTTTATCCGCGAGGTTGCCGGAACAAACGGACATTTCGATACCGAAGATATTGACGAACAACTAAAACGCTCGATTGTTACGGAATTTTCCGATGCGGTCGGCGAAATGAAAATTCCCGCGCTCGATCTTGCCGCGCAATACAAAGAAATCGGTGAAGCGATTCGCGCCAAAATTAATGAAGATTTCAGCACTTACGGGCTTGAGGTTACAAAATTTTACGTTGAAAACGTCAGCCTTCCGCCCGAAGTCGAAGCGGCGATGGACAAACGCGCTTCGATGGGTGCACTCGGCGATGCCAGCAAATATATGCAGTTTCAAGCCGCAGATGCCTTGCGCGATGCGGCGCAAAACGAAGGCGGCGGCGCAGGTTTAGGCGCAGGTTTGGGCGCAGGTTTTGCCGTCGGCGGTCAGATGGCAAACGCTTTCGGCGGTAATGTCGGAGGGCAACAGCAACAGCAAGGCGGCAGTCAAGGTCAATCATCAGCCGCGCAAACCGTTCCGTGTCCGAATTGCGGTAAGCAAAATGATCCGGGCAAAAAATTCTGCGGCGAATGCGGCGGAAAAATGGAATTTGCCAAAGTTCCTTGCGTAAAATGCGGGGCAGAACTCCGCGAAGGTGCAAAATTCTGTTCGGAATGCGGTTCAACGCAAGAAAAACAGAAATGTTCCGAATGTGAAAACGAACTCGCTCCGGGCGCAAAATTCTGCAATGAATGCGGAAAGAAAACCGAAGAATAAGTAAAGGTAAAAGTCAGAAGGTAAAAGGTAAAACTCGGAAATCGCTTTTGAGTTTTACCTTTTACTCTTTACCTTTTACTTGAAAAAATTTTGAGTTAAAATTTTACAAGGCAAGAGCCACTTTAATATCAGTAAATAGTTTGAAATATTAAGGGCAGAAGCCCGCGCGTAAGCAAAGGCGCA
>JBBSAX010000057.1:0-24385 GCA_038251885.1 Pyrinomonadales bacterium
AGAGCGGGATTGGAGTTAAGCTCCTTTACGTGGTCAATAAAGCCACAGAAAAAAATTCAGCTTCTAACCTTCTCTACTCCAATGCTTCTTCAACATCAGAGTATAACTGCCACCGCTTATTTCATCATGCCATCTCCTTTTATCTGAAATTTTGCCTAATTGAAAACTATTTCGGCATCATAACAGAAAAAAAATCATTTGTCGTTTATTATTTATTTGTTGTAACTTGAATAATAAACCTACGAATGAATACAAAAAAGAAACCTTCAAAACTTAGTTTAGTTCTTTCAATCGCCTTTTTTTTCGCTTTGATCGGGCTACTTTTCTATTTTGCTTTTTACTGGAAATCAGAACCGAAAATCATTCCTTTTGCAAAAGTTACGACATTTTTCGGAATCAAACGCGAGTTCGGCGAGCCTTTCGGAATTGCTGAAAGAAACGGTGAAATTTTCGTGTCAGACGGCGAAAACGGAAAAATTCTTAAAATTACAAATGCGGAAACTTTTTCGGTCGTAACCGACAAACTCGACACGCCTTCGGCAATCGCTTTTGATAAAAACGGCGATCTTTTCGTCGCTGATTCAGGTTCGCACACGATTAAAAAAGTAAAAATTGAAAATGGCGAAATCGAACTAATTGCCGGAATCGAAAACGAAAAAGGCTTTGCTGACGGCGATGCAAAAAGCGCAAAATTTAATGCGCCCGTTGGAATCGCTGTTAGCGAAAGCGGTAAGATTTATGTTTCGGATACTTATAATGACAAAATTCGAGTAATCGAAAACGGACAAGTTACGACTCTCGCGGGAAACGCGGAAGGTTTTGCGGACGGAAACGGAAAAACGGCTAAATTCGATACACCTTTGGGAATTGCTTTGACAAAAGACGGAAAATTGATCGTCGCCGATGCGGGAAATTTTCGCGTTCGAGTAATTGAACAAAACGGAAAAGTTTGGACGCTTACCGGTAATAATAAACAGGAAACCGTTGACGGACTTCTTCACGAAGCGAGTTTTGTCCAACCGACCGACGTTGCAATTGATGATTTCGGAACAATTTATATTGCCGACGGAAATTCAATTCGCGCCGTCGGCAGAAGATTTTTTCCGTTTGTCGAAACTTTAACTGATACAAATTCAGGCTTTTCGGACGGGAATTTGAAAACTTCGCGCTTCAATCGTCCGAGCGGTTTGGCAATTGATAAAAGTGGAAATCTTTTCGTCGCCGATGCAGAAAATCAGGTTGTCAGAGTTTTAACTGTTTCCGATTTCGGCAAGGAAATCACGAAACAGGAAATCGAAAATTTGCGTTATTCGCCCGAAGAATTTCGCAAATTGAGCGAACCGCGCTGGACTTACGATCCGCCGGAAAATGCGAGGGAAATCGCCGGGACTTTAGGAGAAATTCGCGGCGAAATTTCCGATAAAGATTCGCCTGCGTGGTTTCACAACGGTTTGGATATTGTCGGCGGTTACGGCGAAAGAGCGCGGTTTATTCGCAGCGAAAAAGTCTTAAATCCGTTTGCCGTGCAAAATTTTGCGACGTTGCGCGAACTTATCCGAATGCCGACGCTCGGCTATATTCATATCCGCTTGGGGCGCAATGTAAATGAGGGAATTTTCGACGATAAAAGATTTCAATTTACTTCCGATGAAAAAGGCGATTTGATAAGTTTGCGAGTTCCGCGCGGTACAAAATTTAAGGCGGGCGAAGCCATCGGAACATTAAATCCGATGAATCACGTCCACCTCGTCGCGGGCAGACGCGGCAACGAAATGAACGCGCTCGATGCGCTCATTCTGCCCGGAATTTCTGACAAGAGAACGCCCGTCATCGAAAAAGTTACACTTTTTGACGAAAATTGGCGCGAAATTGAAACCGAAAAAGAAACATCGCGTATTAAATTGACAGGAAAAACGCGCATCGTCGTGCAAAGTTACGATCAAATGGACGGCAACGCGGAACGCCGCCGTTTGGGAGTTTTCAAGCTCGGCTATCAAATTTTTAACAAAGAAAAAAATCCGCTCGAAGATATAAAATGGACGATTGATTTCGACCGTTTTCCGTCCGATGAAGCCGTGCCGTTCGTTTATGCCAAAGGCAGCAAATCCGGCGCAACGGGAACGACGATTTTTAATTACATCGTTTCAAATGAAGTGAGTGGCGACGGTTTTCGAGAGAATTTTCTGGACGTTTCAAAGTTAGAAAACGGCGAATATATTTTGCGGGTTTTTGCGGCTGACTTTTTCGGCAATCAATCGAATTTAGATGTTAATATAGAAGTGAATAAATAGTTTTTTTATCAGACACAGGAGTTCAAGTAATGGCTGGAATTTTAGAATTAACAAAACCTGAACTAACCAAAAGCGAGGTTCTTTACGGCATAAGTTGGGAAGTATATGAGGAAATTCTCGAAGAAAATTGGAATAAAAACAGTCCGCGATTCACTTACGACAGCGGAATTTTGGAGGTCGAAATGCCGAACTCTCTCGGACACGAAGAAGACAGCCGCAATTTAGCCGCACTTTTTGAAGAAATCGCCGTCGAACTCGAAATTGATTTTCGTCGTGTCGGATCAACAACTTACAAAAAACAAGGAATTCACAAAGGTTTTGAACCCGATTCGGGATTTTATATTCAGTCAATCAATTTAATCGAAGCGAAAACGGATTTGGATTTTGAAAACGATCCGCCGCCCGATTTGACGATTGAAATCAATCGGACGAGTTCTTCCGTTCCGCGAATGCCAATTTTTGCGGCTTTCGGAGTGCCGGAAGTTTGGCGTTTTGACGGCACGGAAGTCAGATTTTATTTTCTCGAAGAAGGTGTTTATTTAGAAACAAAAACGAGTTTGACATTGCCGATTTTATCAAGCGAAAAAGCGACTCAATTGCTAAACGATTCAAAGAAAATGAAAAGCACGACTTGGATTAGATCAATCAGAGATTGGGTTAAAATGAAAAAATAAAACTGTCAGCGGAGAATTTAAAACTTAGGTGAAAATGATGATAAATAAAAAAGTTTCCTCTATTTTGTTGATTATGTTCTGTTTGTCGGTAATTCCCGTGCAGGCAAATGTTGATAAAAATGTAAGTCCGAAGGCAAAAGCGATTCGAGTTACGCCGCCCGCGCCGAAATTTGCTGATAGCGAACGACAGACGGAATTGATGAAACGCCGCGCCGAAGTCGGCAAAGCGATGGCTGACAACAGTATTATCATTTTGTTCAGCGGCGACGCGAAGATTTATTCGAATGACGTGGATTTTTATTATCGTCAGGAAAATAATCTCTATTATTTGACCAATCTCAAACAAAATAATTCGACGCTCGTTTTAACGAAATTCAGCGGAAATGTTAATGAATATTTGTTTTTGCCGAAGCGTAATCCGCAGTTTGAAACGTGGAACGGGCGAATGTATTCAAACGAAGATGCGACGAGAATTTCGGGCATAAAAACAATTATTGACGCGAGCGAAGCAAAAACTTTTCTAGATTCATTAAAAGCAAAAGAAGCGTTTTCATCAAAAGAGGGCGTTTCGATTTCAAATGGCGCGGAAACGGTTTACATAATTTCGCCGGAATCTCGCGGCAGAATTTCAGCGAGCGAATATCCGAAAGAAGCCGAATTTGCGGCGACTCTGAGCGGTTATAAAATTATAGATGCGCGACCGATCTTTACGCCGCTTCGTCTTGTAAAATCGCCGATGGAAATCAAGTTGATGCAGCACGCGATTGATATTACGACCGAAGCCTTGATGCGTTCGATGGGAATGATCGGCGACGCGAATTGGGAATACGAAGTTCACGCCGAAGTTGATTATACTTTCCGCCGACGAAACGCCGATTATTGGGGTTATCCGTCAATCGTCGGTTGCGGTGGAAACGCGACGACGTTGCATTATGTCGAATCGCAAGGCGCGGTCAAAAAAGGCGATCTGATGCTAATGGATGTCGGCGCGGAATACGATCATTACACGGCTGACGTAACGCGCACATTTCCGGTTAATGGCAAATTTTCAAAAGAACAAGCCGAAATTTATCAAATAGTTTACGACGCGCAGGAAGCGGCGGCAAAAACCATTAAACCCGGCGCAAGATTCGGCGAACCGAGTCAAGCGGCTTTGGGAGAAATCAAAAAAGGTTTGGCAAAACTCGGTTTAATTACCGCGCCGGACGCGAAATATCAAATGAACTTCAACGGTCAAACCGTCGAAGTTGACCAATACAGACTTTGGTATATGCACGGTTGGGGACATTGGCTCGGAATGAACGTCCACGATGTCGGCGGCGGCGGTAACACCGTTTTGAAAGAAGGAATGATAATGACGAACGAACCCGGAATTTACATCCGCGAAGACGCGCTCGAATATCTGCCGGATACGCCCGCGAACAAAGAATTTATCGCAAAAGTGCGTCCCGTTTTTGAAAAATACAAAACTATCGGCGTTCGCATCGAAGACGATATGCTCGTAACGGCGGGCGGCGTGGAATGGATGACAAAAAATTTGCCGCGCACGATTGCGGACATCGAAGCATTTATGGCAAAAGCCTCAAAAGAAATGGCTTACAAAAAAACATCACCAACGGCAAAACCGAATTTTGCCGTAATTGATTACGATGGATTTAATTTTGTTTCGCTTCCGTCAAATAAAATTTTGAGCGGCAAAACCATTCGCAGCGGTTATGTTTCAAGTTCATACCACGACGAACACGATCACGCGAAGTAAAATATTCTAAAAACTTTTAATTTCGGAATAGATGATACCTGACAGATGAAAGATTACAGATGAAAATTGTCCAAATCTATCAGTTATCATCTGCTATCTTTCATCTATTCCGAAGGTTTTCCTTCCAACTTCATAAAACTTGAAACTTCGTTTTAGTGTTGACTAAATCTCAAAAAGTAGTTAAATCAATAAATCTGCTTACAAATAAAGACCAAGATGAAAAATCTAAAACTTTTAATAATATTCGTTTCACTTTTTATCGCTTCGTGTTCATTTAATACGGGAGAGAAAGCCGATCAAAAGGCTAACGAATCGAATCAGAAGGCAAACAAGTCCGAAGCAGAAACCGCGAATAAATCCGAAAATAAAGAAAATAAATCGGACAAACCTTTGTTTCCCGATGAAAAGAAAAAAGAAACTTCAGCCGCCAAAACCGACTGCGCGAACTTAAAACGCGACGGAATGAAATTGGACAAAAAGCAGACATTTCCGGTTGATTTCGCGCCTTTTGAAAATTCCTGTTTTGCGACATTTCACGAACACGATTTTGAAGATCCGCCGCTCGGCGAAAAGTTTTACATTTACAAAGACGGCAAAGAGATTTACGAATTTCCCGAACAAACTGAAGCCGCGACTTATACAATCGAAGGCGTTGCATTTGAAGACCTGAACGGCGACAATTTAACCGATGTCATCGTCGTCGGAAGTATCGGTTTGAAATTCGGAACGGTTTATTCGAGTCAAGTTTACGCCAACAACAGTCGAGGTTTTGATACTAATTCCGACGCGAATATCGAGTTGGACGATTTTACAAAAATCAGCGAGATCAAAAATTTTGTTAAGAAAAACCAAAAACTCTTCTTCAAATAACGGCGACGCAAATTTGCCTTTGATTATCGTAAATCCGAAATCGGCTTCGGGCGCGACGCGCGATAATTGGGCGGTAACGGTCAGCGATCTGCGGGCGCATTTCGGCGCGTTCAATGTCGCTTTTACAAAATCTCAGGGCGACGGAAGTGAGTTGGCAAAAAGTGCAATTGAACGCGGTCGAAAATTTATCATTGCGTGCGGCGGCGATGGAACGATCAATGAAGTCGCCAACGGAATTCTGGAAACGGGTGAAGACATCGAATTCGGCGTTCTGCCTTCGGGAACGGGCGGAGATTTTCGGCGCACAATCGGAATGCCCGCAAATGTCAGAGAAGCTGCAAAAGCCTTGCGCGACGGCGAAACAAAATTGATTGATATCGGCAAAGTTACTTTTTTGAATCACGAAGATGAGCAAACTTCGCGCTTTTTTCTAAATGTTTCGAGCTTCGGTTTGAGCGCGTCAATAAACGAACGAGTCAAAAAACAAAATTTCCTTAATTGGCTTCCGGCAAGCGCAGTGCGCGGAAAAGCAAATTTTGCGTTTTCGACTTTGCAGGAAGTTTTAGGAAGCGATTTTTTTACCGTTCGCGTCAAAATTGATGAAAAGGACGAAAAAACTCTCAACACAATAAATTTCGCGGTCGCCAATTCCCGCTTTTTCGGCGGCGGAATGAAGATCGCACCCGACGCGAAAATCAACGACGGATTTTTTGATGTGATTAACATCGGCGACATCAAAACTCTAAAGATTTTATTAAACGCCTATAAACTCTACGGCGGCTCGCACCTTGCATTAAAAGAAGTAAAATCAACCCTTGCCAAGCGCATCGAAGTTTCAGCCTTTGAAAGTGGCGAAACGATTCACATCGAAACTGACGGCGAACTGCCCGGAAAACTTCCGGCAGTTTGGGAAATCGTGCCGAATGCTTTAAAGATAAGAGTTCCAAAATGACTGGAGCGCAGGCTTGCCAGCCTGCATCGCCGCGCAAGAGGCAGAATAGCGTTTGACATTAAATAAAGTCTAACGGAAACAAAGGCTTTTTCGCGCTCACGCGCTCATTGCAGGCTGGCAGCCTGCGTTCCCATCTTTCTGTGATAAAATTCTCAAATCTATGGAAAATTCATTTTGCGGACAAATACAAAAAGCCGCCGAATCGCATCTGGACAAATTGGCGATGAAAACAATCGGCGTGGAAGGTTCGGAATATACTTTTCGTGAGATGCTCGATGAGATTCGGAGCATCGCTTTTCGGCTCGAAAGAGAAGGAATAGAATTTGGTGATCGCGTTGCGCTGATCGGCGAAAATCATCCGCGTTGGGCGATTTCTTATTTCGGGATACTTTTTCGCGGTGCGGTTTGTGTGCCGATTGATCCGCACGGCGAGATTGAAACGATCACGAATTTCTTTGAAAATTCCGAAGCGAAGATGGCGTTTATCGGGCAGGAATTCGTCAAGGATTTTCAAAGAATTGAAGAAAATCTTGGCAAAAAAGTTCCGGCAATCGTTTTGCAGGATGAATATTTCAGCGACAAAGATGCGTCAAACGATGGTTTTCAGCCATATTCAGATTGGGCGAAAACGGAAAGACCGCAAGATTTCGATACGCGCCCGCTTCCCGCCAAACCGGAAGATATGGCGGTTTTGATTTACACGAGCGGAACAACCGGAAAACCGAAAGGCGTTCCACTGACGCACGGTAATATTTATTACGAAACGAACGGCTGTCAGGAAGTGATGAATATTTCGGAAGATGAAGTAGTTTTGAGTGTTCTACCGCTTTTTCACGTTTTCGCGCAGGTCGTCAATCTTTGGGTAATCGCCAGCATCGGCGGCACGATCTGTTACGTCAAAGAACTCGTCCCTGACGAATTGACCAAGGCTTTTCAAACAAAAGAAATCACGCTTTTGACGGGTGTTCCGCGCATCTGGTATCTGTTTCACAAAAAGATTTTTGACGGCGTTGCGGCACAATCAATCGTCGTTCAGACGCTTTTCAAAGTGATGTTAAAGACGAACTTTTTTCTGCGAAAGACATTTAACATCAATCTCGGCAAAAAACTTTTCAAAAAAGTTCACGACGGTTTCGGCGGCAATCTCGACATCACGATTTCTGCCGGTTCGCGCTTTGACGAAAAGATCGCAAAAGATTATTACGCGCTCGGTTATTCGATGATTCAAGGTTACGGCTTGACCGAAACTTCGGGCGCAGTTTCGGCGACGCGCTTTGAAGATAACGTCGTCGGTTCGGTTGGCAAAGCCGTTAATTACGCAGAGATCAAACTCGGTGAATTAAATGACGAAAATGTCGGCGAAGTTTTGATCAAAGGCAAAATGGTTTTCGACGGTTATTACAAAAACCCGGAAGCTACAAAAGAAACATTTACCGAAGACGGTTGGTTCAAATCAGGCGATTTGGGCAAATTGGACAAAGCCGGAAATCTTTTCATCGTCGGACGTTCAAAGGATGTCATCGTTTTGCCGAACGGGAAAAATGTGCATCCCGAAGATTTGGAAAACCACTACCTAAAATCGCCTTATGTCGAAGAAATGGCGATTTTGGGCGTAAAGGATGATTCGTCTTCGCTCGCCGGCGCGGAAAAACTGGTCGCAGTCGTCGTGCCGGATTTCGGCTTTTTGAAACAGGAAAAAATAGCCAATTCAAAAGAATGGGTGCGTTATGATTTAGACAATCTTGGGCGCAAACTGCCCGAATATCAGCGCGTCCGCGAATATATTATTTCGGGCGAACCGCTTCCGCGCACGGCGACGAAAAAGGTCAAGCGTTTTCAACTTCAAAAACAGATCGAAGCGGGCGAACTTTCCGCCGGTAAACAATTAGAGAAAAAACCCGTCGAACTTTCTGCCGAAGACAAAGCGTTGATGAATTCGACAGTCGGAAAAACGGTCGTTTCCGTTCTCAAGAAAAATACCAAAGATTTAGAAAAAGTTTCGCCCGAAATGAGTTTGGAACTTGATTTAGGACTTGATTCTCTGGGACGCGCCGAAGTTTTTGCCGCGCTCGAACAGGCTTTTTCGACCGAATTTGAAGGCGAAAATGCGGCACAGGCGTTGACCGTGAAAGATGTAATTACTCTCGTCAAATCTCACACCGGAGATATTGATGAAAACGCGGAAATCTCGACCGATCTGGCTTGGTCGAAAATCTTGAATGATAAAATTGAAAATGTTCCCGAAGCACAACCCGTTATCGAAAACCGCACATTTGTTCCGGCGATTGTTTTTAGCATTTACAATATTTTCAAACTTTTCAACAAAGTATTTATGCAGTTGGAAGTCAAAAACGCCGAAGTTCTCAATAATATGGAACGCCCGTTTTTGATCTGTCCGAATCACCAGAGTTTTCTCGATCCGTTCATCATCACGGCGAATTATCCGTTCAAAATCTTCAAAAACATCTTTCACGTCGGCGCGAATATGTATTTTGAAAGCGGTTTTATGAAATGGATGGCAAACCAAATGAGCGTCGTTACGATTGATCCCGACACGCAATTGATGAAAGCGATGAAAGCGGGCGCAATCGGTTTGAAACACGGCAAAGTTCTCAACATTTACCCCGAAGGCGAACGCGCTTTCGACGGCGAAATGTCCGAATTCAAAAAAGGCGCGGCGATTCTCGCAACCGAATTAGACTTGCCGATTCTACCCGTTGCCATTGACGGCGTTTACAAAGTTTGGGCGCGTGAATCGTGGATGATTCGCCCTGCAAAAGTAAAAGTCAGGTTCGGTGAGCCGTTTTATCCGAAGGAAATTTTGAGTAAGCAGTTAGCCGTAAGCGGTGAGCAGTCGGATGAACAAAAATACGAAATCGTCACCGCGCATTTGAAATCGGAAATTAAGAAAATGCTTGATGAAATGCGGAAGTAAATTATAAACGTAAAAACCGTCAAGGTTAGTTTGTTAAGCCAATCGGTATTGCGAACGGTAGTGAGCGATACCGATTGGCTTTTTAATTAAGCTAAAACTATCAGATTCGGAATAAATTCGGCGGTTTATGACATTTTAGAAATGATAAAATATTTTTGAAGGTGAAATTTATGATATTTAATTTTTTACAGTTTATTTGTGTAGTTCTTTTGGCTTCGACGTTGGCTTGCAATACGGTCAGTAGTTCGACAAAGCCTTTGGTTTCAGATATTGCGGCGGTTGAAGTTCCGGTTTCCGGCGCATTGCCGTCGGATGAAAAAGGAATGCAGACGGCTGTTTTTGCCGGTGGTTGTTTTTGGGGATTGGAAGCCGTATTTGAACATATCAAAGGCGTTAGCGATGTAACTTCCGGTTATTCCGGCGGCGATGCGAAAACTGCTGATTATGAAGCAGTCAGTAGCGGAACGACCAAACACGCGGAATCGGTTAAAATTATTTACGATCCGTCGAAGGTTTCTTACGGACAACTGCTTAAAGTTTTCTTTGCAGTTGCACACGATCCGACCGAACTCAATCGTCAAGGACCGGACACCGGAACGCAATATCGTTCGGCAATTTTTTATAACAACGACGAACAAAAGAGTGTTGCCCAAAGTTATATTGATGAATTAACCAAAGCGAAAGTTTTTTCAAGTCCGATTGTTACCGAACTCGTTCCGCTCACAGAGTTTTACAAAGCCGAAGATTATCATCAAAATTATTTGGATCAACATCCGAATCAGCCTTATATTGTCGTCAATGACAAACCGAAGGTAGAAAATCTGAAGAAGCAATTTCCCGAACTTTACGTTTCCAAATAAAATCAAGAGAAATTTTGTGCAAAAAGAGTAGTAATTTTATACTGCTCTTTTTCTTTTACGGCGGATATTTCTCTGCAAGTCAAACTTACAAAAATCGTTCTTTACTAAAATCTTGAAAGTGAGGAACTTTTTTTATGAAACAGAATATTTACAAAACCATTTTGTTGGCAATCGGTTTGATACTTTTTGCAGTTGCGCTTTACGTTTATTATCCGCGACAGAGCAAATTGACGCGCATTACGGTCGTCGGAGATTCGCAGACGAAGGTTGCGCCGGATACTGCGGTGATGACTTTTTCGGTTGTCACACAGTCGAAACAGGCTCTGGACGCGCAACAGGAAAATGCAAAAAAAAGCGAAGCCGTTAAAGCGGCGGTCGAAGCGATTACGAAAAATGCGAAGGCTGAAATAAAGACGAGCGATTACAGTTTGAGTCCCGAACAAGATTATTATTCAGGCAAGATGCCGAAAATTCTCGGTTATGAAGCAAAAAATACCGTCACCGTTTCGATTAATGATTTGACACAAGCCGGCGCGGTCATTGATGCGGCGACGAAAGCGGGCGCAAACAGCGTCGAAGGAATCAATTATATTTTAGGCGAAACTTCTCCGGCGCAGGGCGACGCGCTTTCGCTGGCGACCAAACAGGCTATGGCAAAAGCCGAATCAATCGCTAAATCTTTGAACGGCAAAATTGTCCGAGTCGTCGAAACTCAAGAAGGCGGCGCACCTTATCTCGCATCGAGTTCCGGCGAAGATTATAAAATGGCAGCAAATGCGATGCCTTCAAAACCAATGTATAACACGCCCGTTCAAGCCGGTTCGCTTAATGTTCGGTCAAATGTTGTTTTAGTCGTTGAAGTAGAAATCAAGTAGAAAAGTTGTTCGCTGTTTGTTGGTTTTATGAAAATTTTTCTACAAATTTACTGGGAGCGCACGCATCCTGCGTGCTGAGCGCGGGAGCGCTAAACAATTTTTGCTTTGCCCGCATGTTCAATAACCCGCTATTTTGTTTTCGCGATATCGCGCTCAGCACGCATGGGATGCGTGCGCTCCCGGCAAAAGGCTTTTTATTTCTTTACGGCTTTTATTTTTCAAAGACAATCAACCAGATTTACCGCCGCACCTCGTTGGTGGAAACCACGCTAAAGCGTGGACTCAGAACTAAATTTCATCAGATAAACTCGAATAAGATGAAGTCTGCAAGCGGCAAATAAATATGTTTTTGGCGTTCAGTAATAAGTTTGTTAAGATTGTTAAACTCTTAAAGTATATTTACCGATTGTCAAAACGCCGGAAAAATCTTATGAAAAAATACCGAATGCCGCTTTTAATTATTTTTATGATGTTTGCTTTGACATTTTCGGTCGCGGCGCAAAACACCAAACAACTTTTTAATCAGGCACTCGCCGCGTATAAGGTGAACAATCTCGAACCCGCGATCTCGATGTTCTCACAGGTAATTGCGAAAGACCCGAAACACGCCGAAGCACATTTTTATTTGGCTTCGTGCTACGTCAAATACAAAAATTATAAAGATGCCGTTCCGCTTTTTGAAAAAGCCGCAAACTTAAAACCGGATTATTTTGACGCGCATATTTCGCACGGAAAAACCTTGAATTTATTAGATCGCCACGTTGAAGCGGAAAATTCGTTTCAAAAAGCAATAAAAATAAAACCGAATGACAGCGAAGGTTTTCTCAACTTGGGAATTGCACAAAAATCGGCTGGAAATTGCCAAACCGCTATCGAATCTTTTGATCGGGCTTTGAAACTTAATCCGAAATCTTCGGAGGCAAATCTCAATCTCGGATTATGTTATATAAAATCAGGCAAAACGGCAGAAGCGCAAACTATTCTTGAAAATTCTGTAAAACTCGATCCGAATAATTCAGTCACGCATTATAGTCTGGCGGTTTTATACAATGAAACAAATCAAAAAAATGATGCAGTTAAGCATTTTGAAGAAGCGATTCGTCTAAATCCGAAATACACCGAAGCGCATTATGAAATTGGAAAACTTTATTTCGAATCCGGCGATTATAGAAGTTCGCTTCCCTTCTTTAAAACGGCTGTCAATCTTAATAATGATTGGCTCGCCGCGCTCGCGCTTTTGGGCGAAAACTATCTTTTAATTGAAGAATACGATACGGCGATTCCTGTTTTTCAAAAAATTATCTGGATTGATGCGAAAAATGAACAGGCTTATTATGGTCTCGGTTTAGGTTATCTCGGCTTCGGCAGTAAATCACAAGCTCAGACTCAACATATAAAACTGGTCGAACTGAGATCAAAACTTGCTCCGAAACTTCTCGCAAAAATTAAAAGTAAATAAAAATCTGTTGCCGACCTAAGAAATTTAAAAAGAAACGTAAAAGGATAACAGGATTGACACGGATAAATGATTCTTAAATATATGTGCTAATCCTGTTATCCTTTTACATTATTTATTTTAAATTTCAATTCCTTAAATTTTGATTTAAGTGCTTGTCTTCGTAGGATTTTTACGCGAAAATCAAAAAATACTAATTTGTTAAAATCTATGGAGAAATTATGAAAAATTTTCGTCTGAGAAATCTATTTTTCGTTTTTATGGCTCTTTTTGTGTGTCAAATTTCAATTTTCGCACAAGCCGAAGTAAACGAACTTGCCAAATATATACAGGAAACTTACACCAAACGCGAAGTTTCGATTCCGATGCGCGACGGCGTAAAACTTTTTACTTCGATTTATGAACCGAAGGATAAATCAAACAAATATCCAATTCTGATGAGCCGCACGCCGTATTCCGTTTCGCCTTACGGCGCAGACAAATTCAAAACTTCTTTGGGTCCGAATACGCTTTTTGCCAAAGAAGGTTATATTTTTGTTTATCAGGACGTGCGCGGTCGTTATATGAGTGAAGGCGAATTCGTCAATGTTCGCCCGGATATTGCGAACACGGATAAAACGAAGATTGACGAATCAACCGATACTTACGACACGATTGATTGGCTCATTAAAAATATCGAAAACAACGCGGGGAAAGTCGGAACTTACGGAATTTCTTATCCGGGATTTTATACTTCGGCAGGTTCGATTGATTCACACCCCGCATTAAAAGCGTGTTCGCCGCAAGCACCGGTTTCCGATTGGTTTCACGGCGACGATATGTATCACAACGGTGCGTTTTTTCTCGCGCAAAACTACAGGTTTTTTGCATCGGTCGGTTTCCCGCGTCCCGCTCCGGTAAACAATAACGAATACATTAAACCGATGAATTGGGGAACAGAGGACGGTTACAAATTTTTCAAAGAAATGGGTGGACTCGGAAATTCCGACGATATTTACCGCGAAAAGCTCGGCACGGATATAAGTTTCTGGAATGAAATGCAGGCGCATCCGACATACGATCAATTTTGGAAAGACCGTAATATTCTGCCGAAACTCAAAAATATCAAATGCGCGACGATGACCGTCGGCGGCTGGTATGACAACGAAGATTTATACGGCGCACTCAAAACTTACGGATACATCGAAAAACAAAATCCGGGGATTTACAATGTTCTCGTGATGGGACCTTGGTTTCACGGCGGTTGGGAACGCGGCGACGGCGATTGGCTCGGAACGGCTTATTTCGGCGAGAAAACAAGTCTCTACTATCAGAAAAATATCGAACTTCCCTTTTTCGATCATTTCCTAAAAGACAAAGGCGATATTTCACAGATCAAGGAAACAAATCTTTTCGATACCGGCTCAAATGTTTGGCGCAATTACGACACATATAATCCGACAAAAGGAACTAATACCGCTCTTTATTTGACATCGAACGGCAAATTAACTTTTGACGTGCCGCTTATTGATAAAGGTATTTTCGGTTCGGATGAATATATTTCCGATCCGATGAATCCAGTTCCCTATACGCAGAAGATCACGCTCAATTATCCGCGCGATTTTATGACCGAAGATCAAAGATTTGCGGCGATGCGCCCGGATGTTTTGGTTTATCAGACCGAGCCTCTGTCGGAAGACATCACGGTCGCAGGCGACATCAAACCGTATCTTTTCATTTCTTCGAGCGGAACTGATTCGGATTTCGTCGTGAAACTAATTGATGTGTTTCCTAATGATTACAAATATCCCGAAGGTATAAAACCTCCACAAGATTCCGCATTTTCAGTTTTTCAATCAGGCGGTTATCAAATGCTTTTGCGCGGCGAACCGATGCCGGCGCGTTTTCGCAACAGTTTTGAAAAACCCGAACCGCTGAAACCGAATGAAGTTACAAAACTCGAATACACGATGCCGGGAATCGTTCACACATTTAAAAAAGGTCATCGAATTATGGTGCAGATTCAAAGCAGTTGGTTTCCGCTTGTTGCGCGAAATCCGCAAAAATTCGTGCCGAATTATATGCAATCCGGCAACGAAGATTTCCAGAAAGCGACGGAAAAAGTTTATTTTGGCGGGAAAAATGGCTCGATGATCGTTCTGCCGATCATCAAGTAATACCAAGTTGCGGATGATGTAGAAAACGAGATGGGAGGCGGAAACGCGACTGCAAAGGAGCGTGCTGTTAGTGTTATTGAACACGCTCCTTTGCAGTCGCGTTTCCGCCATTTTAATCATTCTTTTCACGCAACTTGGTATAATTGTGAATTATGAGTAAAAATTGAAAGTGGAAATTGGACCACGCTCCGACCTAAACTTTTAAAATAAGAAATCCGTTAAATACAAGTTGTATTTAACGGATTTCTTGCTGAAAAAAGGCGAATTTTAGTGTGTTTATCCAATTCATCTTTTAAGAAATTCTGCAAAATTTCTTTTTGCAGAATTTCTTAAACATCAATTTTCAATCCAATCAAGGTCGGTTGACCGTTCCCGGAGTTGTCGGTTGAACATTCTGATTAACTACCGGATATTGACCGGGGACAACCGGAGTCGGAACAACCGGAGTTGAATTCGACGGCGGATTGCCGAGCGGCACGGGTTGAATGATTGTTGTTGTGCGGGTTCCGTCGCCGATTTTTCCGGCGGTCGGATTTCCGTTGTAATCCGGTCGGTAGATGCGCGGCGTGATAAAGAACAGAAGTTCGTTGGTTACGCGGGCAACGCCTTTACGTTTGAACAGATTTCCTAACAATGGAACTTTTGAAAGTCCGGGCGTTCTGTCCTGATTTTCGCGCTCGTCATCAAACAAAACTCCGCCGACAACAGTTGTTCCGCCATCTGGAACCATAACTTCTGTTTTCATACTCGAAGTATTGATCGGCGGCGGTGCGCCTCCGGCAGTTACCGAAGCCGTGCTGTTTTCAGCCGTTACGTTCAAAATAATTGTGCCGACATCAGTGATTTGCGGCGTAACCGCTAATCTGAGCGGAACTGAAATATATTCTGTCGTAGCGACAAGTGTTCCACCGGCGGCACCTCCGGGTTGAATCGTCGTGATCGGAATTTGCGAACCACTCTTGATTTCAGCCGGACGATTGTTAAGCGTCGTAACGCGCGGCGTGGCAATTGTTTTCGCCTGTCCTTTTTGCTCACCTGCCGTAATCAACGCGCTGATTTGCGCCGTTCCGAAAATTCCGGTTGTTAAGCCGATAACCGTGTTCGGAATGTTTGAGATCAAACTGTTGTTCGGTTGAACTCCGAGTCCGGTCGGAATTCCTCCCGGATTTAATCCGGTCGTGTCGCTGCTTCCCGGAAGTGTCGAACCTGATCCTAATGCGCCGTTTCTGCCTAAAACAAGTGCGGCAAGCTGAACACCTATATCGCGGCTGAAACTGCGCGAAGCAATAACAATGCGAGTTTCAATTTCGACTTGCGGTTCGGGTTGGTCAAGTAATAAAACCAATTGACGAATCGCATCTATATTTTCACGAACATCGGTGATAATAAGCGTATTACTGCGTCCGTCAATTTCAACCGAGCCGCGTCTTGAAACACGCCGTCTGATGATTCCCAAAATTCCCTGATCCGAACTTCCGCCGCCGGCAGCTCCGCCGCCGCCGCCGCCGCCACCGCCACCACCACCGGTCGAACCGCCGCCGGTCGAAGTTCCCGAAGTTGTTTGACTGCTGGAACCTGCTTCACCGGATAAAGTTCCTGATGCGCGGGCGTAGTTTAATCTGATAAATTCCGTGTAAAGCGGCGAAGTGTCGAGTTGACCTTCTTGATTTTTACGACGAATTTCCTGTTCTTCGGCTAATTTTTTAGAATCGGTAACGCGAAGAATCGGACCGTTGACCTGAATCGCCAAATCTTGTGCCTGAATAATTGAATCGAGTGCAACATTCCACGGCACGTCGCTGACATTGACCGTTACCGGAACTTGTTTGACCGAGTTATCAATAACGAAATTAATGCCGTATTGTTCGGTAACATAATTAAGAATGTCGCGGATGTCTGCATTGACAACATTCAGATTGATCGGCTCGCCCCGAAATCCGGGATCGCCATACATTTTGCCTTGACCTTGCGGCTCGACTCTTTGAGCGGCTACCGTCAACGACAACATACTTAAAATAGATAAAGCGATTAGAGCGCGGCGAGCGCAGACGCTTAGATTGTGTAGAGAATTCATGTTTCCTCCGTCGTGTTTATGGACTAAATTATTATTGATGTGCGGCGCGGCAGATTTGTCCGCGCCGCTTGAATTGGATGGTTTTACTGTTTTTTGCCTTTGGCAACTTTAACAGGTTTTTTACCTTTTTTATCGGTTTCTTTGTTTTCTACTTCCTTCGGCTGATTGTTCATTTCATCTAAGGGAGAAATAATCATCGAAGGTATCGGTTGAAGCATTTCCGTCGGTGCGGGTTCGATAATCCGCGCCGTTTCCGTCGAACCGGAAGTCGTGACCGGCGCAGTT
Source organism: Pyrinomonadales bacterium (assembly GCA_038251885.1). Classification (GTDB taxonomy): domain Bacteria; phylum Acidobacteriota; class Blastocatellia; order Pyrinomonadales; family Pyrinomonadaceae; genus JAHCHG01. Next base: position 17,188 of record JBBSAX010000057.1, read on the forward strand.
CCCTGAACTTGCTCCTGCACACTGTATTGACGCAAAGTTTTATTTTCAACCGTCGAAATAAATTTGTTGTTGCTCATCTTGGTTACTTTTCTAAAGACAAGCCGATTTTCTTCAACCGCGACGAGCTGACCGTCAAAAAATTTCTCGCCCGGATAGATCGTGTATGAAAGATTGATCGGTTTCGCTTCGACCATCGCGGCATAACCGCGCGGTGTGCGAAAAATTCCCGTAACGCTCATTTCATTAAGTGTCAAAACGCTCGTTACCTTTGGAATCGGTAAACCGTTAAGCGCAGCTTGTTCGCGCATCGCCTTGTAATAATTGATTCTTTGCTCAATCGTCGGCGGAATTATAACAATAGGACCTTTCGGTTTTTCCGGCGTTTTCGGTTCAGACGGATTTGAAGACGGATTTGAAGACGGGCTTGAGGAAACAGGTTTCTGTGGTTTTGTTTTAGCATAACCCGGTTTTGCAAACGGATCGCGCTGGGCTTTGGTTTCCGTCAAACTTCCGCTGATTAAAACAAATCCGAAGACTGCGAAACTTAAAATCAGGAAGCGAATTATTTTTGATTCATTAATCATGGCTTTTTTCTCTCAAATTAAAAAACTATAAAATTATTGGGCAATGCACTTTACAAGGTTTTGTTCGGCGGGGCTGGCGCGGCAGGTTGTGATCCCGGCGGCGGTGCGGGCTGACCGTTAGTTGGTGCGCCCGGTGTCGGAGGTGCGCCCGGAGTTCCCGGTGCAGGTGTTTTCGGTGCGTTCAAATCTTCCGGTGAAGCGTAATAAGCCGTTAGCAAAAATTGCGCGTGAAGTGTGCGATTTTCGGTTTGTTTATCCAATTGATTCAACTTGAAATCGGTGATCGAAACAATTCGCTGCAATTTTGCCATTCTTTCAAAGAAAGCACGCAAATTATTAAAATTGCTGTCAACTTCGATTTGAACGGGTTTTGCCATCAACGAATCTTGCTGAATATCGTCCTGCGGCTTAAAGCGTTGAACGATCAAGCGCGTTTCGTTGGCGGTGTCCTGCAAACCTTGCAATACATTGGTAATTTCGCGTTGTTCCGGCAAAAGAACTTTCAACTCGTCGTATTCCATTTCTTTACTGGCATAACGAGTGCGAAATTCGTTGATGTGCTGCGTGGCGATTTTGGCGGCTTCGTTTTGAGATTTCAACTGTGCCACCTGATCGTTCAATGTCTGAACTTCCGCGTGCTGATCGGCGGTTACGAAATACCAAACACTAAAGTAAAGCAATGATGCAAAACTTACTAAAATGACAAGTTGGATATACCAAGCTAGGGATATGAATTTATCTTTCATCTCGATTTCCTTTATTTCTTCTTAATTATTAAGGTTCTGGGATTTAATTAATTTTTGGCAACTTGCGGCGGCGTTGCTCCGGCGGGTTGCGGTGCAGCGGCGTTCGGTTGTGTGTTTTCAGCAGTCGTCGCATCTTTTGACGCACCGGATTTTTCCGGCGTGTAATCGCATTGAATCTTGAATTTGATGACTTCGAGTTTAGGCGCATCAGGATTTGCCGAAGCGTTTTGTCCTTGTACTTCGGTTCTTTCCGTTTCGATATACATATTCGAGAAAAGACCGCCCGAAAATTCTAAACTTCGTCCGAATTGTGTGATAACAGACTGATCCGGCGAACTTCCCGAAATTATCATTTTTTCGCCGACTTGTTCGATACTTTCCAGATAAAGTCCGGGAACCATCGAAATTCTTTCGACCATCGCATTCAAAACTGCACTCGGTCCGGCTTGTGAAGCGCGAAGTTTCTTGATCGCATCAATTCTGGAATCAATGCTCTGGATTTTCTGTTCCAGTTCTTTCTGCTCTTTGAGAACGGCGGCAAGTTCGGTCTGAATTTGCTTTTGTTCTTGCATTTCACGTTCGGCTTTCGCTTTGCTCATGGCGGTGCTGACAAAATCAAATCCGACAACAGCCAAAAGCATAAACGCAACTGCCACCGACATCAGAACTAAGCGCGACACCGGACTTGAAACCTTGCGCTCAACCGCAACAACCGTTCCGGCTTGTCTTTCTGTTACTGAATCTAATAGATTTATCTTAATCATCTTAGTTCTACTCCTCTCACTGCCAAACCGACGGCAACCGCCATTTCGGGCATAATTTCACTCAAATAATCGGGGTCGAATTTTCTCGTATCTACCTTTATACTGCGGAACGGATCTAAAACTTCGACGGGCAATTCGAGTTTTTCCGAAAGGTCTTCGGCTAATCCGTTCAACTTTGAACCGCCGCCCGAAAGCAGAATTTTCTGCACGACCATTTCGCTGTCGTCGGTCGTTGCGCGGTAAAAATCGAATGTTTTTTGAATTTCCATCGCAACCAGATCGGTTACATTGTTCATTAAAGGCTCGATTGCTGTTTCTTCGATTCCTTCCGACGCTTCCGCTACACCGCGTTTGACGGCTTCGGCTTGTTGGTAGCTGAGTCCCAAACTTCTTTGCAGAACATCCGTGAACTGACTTCCGCCAACCGTAATATCGCGTGTAAATAAGGAGCGAGTTCCCTGAACAATGTTGACGTTCATCGTTGACGCGCCGATATTTAATAATGTAACAACCTGCGAATCGTCCGGCTGATAATTGACTTCATAGCAATTTTGCAGAGCAAATGTATCAACATCAATAATGACAGGCTGTTTGCCGGCAAGCTGAACGGCTTGCTTCATATTGTCAATGCGTTCGCGTTTGCAAGCGGCGATCAGAACCTGCGTAACTTCCGCATCTTCTGCCGTAACCTGATAATCCAAATTGACATCGGATAAGTCATAAGGAATATGTTCTTCTGCGTGCCAGTCAATTGATTCTTCGAGTTCTTCGCGTCCCATCGAAGGTAAAATAATGTTTTTTATAATTACCGAGTGTCCGCTCACGCCCGTGACGACTTGATCAACATTAATATTATTGTTTCGACAAATGTTTTGAATGACATCCGAAACGACGTTTAACTCCATAATCTGACCGTCAACAATCGTGTCGTCGGGCAAATTTTCAAAACCCAGACTGACCAGACTCAGGTTATTCAATTTGCCTTGCAGTTCGACCATTTTGATCGAACTCGAACCGACATCAAGACCGGCAACGCTTTTCTTTTTACCGAACAGCATTATCTATTTACTCCTTTTGGCTTTCGCGTCAATTTTGTATTTATTAATGTAATATTTGTTTTCATTTCCCTAACGATCCGGGCTTTCGACATTTTGAAGATTGTGTGTGCCGCCATTTTTTGAACTAAAAGCAAAGACAGGACTTGTTTTTTGATAGGTCATCTAATTGCAGAAAGTCAAAATACCCGTTTCGTTATTGATCAAGGAACGCTTAATTTGTTTTTATCCTAAATTTTGAAAACTTTTTTCGCTTAGGGCGGCGAAGAGATTATTAATGCTATTCGCATCAACACTAATTAAATTACACTACGTGCAAAAAATTGTCAACAAGTATTTACATTGTTAAACAATACTTTGAATGGTTTTTCATCAATTTGACTGAAAACTTTTTCAAAATGAATGAAAATCTTGTCAAAACAGGCTATTGAGTTGGATTTGAGGTGATTGCTTTTCTGATAATTTCAGCAGTTTTTTGTGGGTTTTCAAACGGAAAGAGATGAGAGCCTTCAAGAAAATAAAAATTTACCGGAAAATATTTTTTCATAAATCCGAGTCTTGCAAGTTTTGCTTCGTGTGAATTCGTGCCGCCAATGTAAGAAATCGGAATTTTCAATTTTCCGCGTAATCTCGGCAGATTTGCCGGAATTGTTTCATAAATCTGCGCTTCGATATTAGGTTTATAAAATAACTCGATTCCCTTTTCACTTTTTGTTGTTCCGTGTTTAACGTAATCGCGCAAAACATCTTCATCGAAAGCGTTGAATTTTTCCTTTCGATTAAAATGCTCAAACGCTTCATTTTCGTCTTGCCAAATCGAACGCCGAAGTTTTGTAAGACGCGAAGGCGAATATTTTTCCATTAAATTGGCTCTTTTGAGAATCTTTAAACCGAAACTGCTCAGACGGCTGATGACGGGCGCGTCCAATAAGATTATTTGCTGATAAAGTTCGGGATTTTCCGCCGCGACGATAAGGTGCAGAACGCCGCCGAGCGAATGTCCGATGCCGATTATCGGCTGTGTATAACGAGTTTCGAGTTCGGTTTTTAATTCTTCTGTGAGAAATTTCCAGTTGTCAGTTACGGGAAATTCGGGATTATGTCCGTGTCTTTCAATGTAGCCAATTTCAAAATCGTCTTCGAGAAAAGAGAAAAGTTTATTGTAAGTTTTGGCAGGAAAACCGTTAGCGTGGGCAAAATGGATTATTTCATTTATCATTCATCATTCACCATTTATCAATTCCCAATAACCGACATCAATCCAGCGATCCATTTTGAAGCCGACTTCGCGGAAATGGGCGACTTTTTCAAAGCCGAATTTTTCGTGCAGTTTTATGCTCGCGTCGTTTGGCAGAGAAATTCCGGCGATGATTGCGTGAACATCCATTTTATCAATTTCCGCAAACAATTCTTTGTAAAGATTTGTGCCGATTCCTTTGTGTTCTAAACCGTTTTTGAGATAAACCGAAACTTCGACCGAATGCCGATACGCCGAACGCGGTTTGTAATGCGTTCCGTAAGCAAATCCGAGAATTTCGCCGTTTTCTTCGCCAACCAGAAACGGACAAGTTTCGGTAATTGCATCAATGCGATCCATCATATCATTAACGCTGACGGCTTCGTTTTCAAAACTGTGATGCGTTTCTAAAACATAAAAATTATAAATTTCCGCGATTTGACGTGCATCTTGCACATTTACTTTTCTAATAGTCATTTTCTAATCAATCATTTCAAACTGAACAAACTGCGTCGCAATTTGCTGTTTTTTCTTTGCCAAACTGTCCGTAATAATAATTTGCAAAACATAATCTCCGGTCTGCATTTCAGTTCCCAAAGCTATACTTCCGGCTGATTTTACAATCTGCATATCGGTTTGTCCCGTCAAATCAATTTGACTCGGCTTATTTTCAAAAATAACTTTTCCATCGCGGAAAATTCTCGTCTGCATTTGCAATTGCGACTTTTGTCCGCCGACGCTTTTTGCATTATAAATTTCGTAGGCGTAATTCAAAACCGTTCCGCGCTTAAATACGCGCAAAGCCGTGTCATTGAGCGGATCAGTTTCCGGTTTGACGTTGGTTTTCGCTAAATTAGTCCATTGTTCAAACGTCAGGTTTTCCAAAGCTACGCCGGAAATCGTCAGACGTTTTTTCTTCAATTTGGGAACTTCGATAAACTGTGAAGCCGAACCGAGTTTTTCGCTTCCGTGATCGCGTATGGCAACGCGCATCTGATACGCGCCGGGTTTTTTGACCGGAAAACTAAAGAAATATGTAAAACCTTTGTCGAGAATTTTTTTATAGACTTCATCCGGCAAAGTTATTGTATAAGTCTTGCTGATTTGGTCAACGGGTATGCCGTTGTCGCCGAAACTCACGGCAAGTATGTCAAAAACGGCTTTCTTATCGCCGTTCGGTTCGTCTGAAAACTTTAAATTTTTTGTATTGATATTCAAAAATGAACTGATTGTAGAATTATATGCGGCATCGGCGCGAAAAACCGTGTTTAGATTCAAAGCAATATCGCTGATACCAAACGGCGAAGTCAAAGCCGCAGTTATCTGCTGTGCCGGAGTCAAATTCGCAGGTCTTTGCATTTTTTCATCGGTAATCCCGAAAAATCCGCTGCGATAACGCACATTCGCGCCTTTTATTTTAACTTTTATTTCGAGTTTGTTAAAACGTCTTTTCGCCGGATCGAAGGTTTCTTCGTCGGGTTGATAACCGATTAAATAATAACTTTGATCGTCGAGAACTTTGCGGATTCCGCCGCTGATGTCGTTGTTGTTAATAATCGGAATGCCGCCCGTTTGTTTTGCCAGATAAACCAGACCTTCCTGCGTATTAAATAATTTCTCGCTTCGACCTGAGATTTGTTTTTGGATTTGTTCAGGTGAAAGCCCCGAAACATTATCGGCGGCGGTGATTCCCGTAACAACCAAACCGCGTGCGTCGAGGGTATAAACGACAACCGAAGAACGATTTGCCAAATCAACAAGCAAGCGCAAAGAATCTAAAACGCGCGAAGAATCTCTAAAACCGTTCGTCGTTTGCGTAAAAAGACTGAAACCGTCTGAAAGCAGCATTACTGATTTGCGTCCGGGCAAATCCTTCATTCCGCGCACGATAAAATTGATCGCGCCGAGCGTTCCGGTAGCAAAAATGCTTTCCCGAAATTCGTTTAAGTCGGCAAGCGAATCGCGTTCTTCTTCGTCAGAATTTTCTTCATTATTTGCCGATTGATTTTGAAGATTGCTGTCAATTGAGGCAAACGCGCCGATTCCGCCCGCGCCGATTGAGTTCCATTTGACCTTTTCAATCGCGGCGTAAAGTTGGCGTTTATCGGTCGTAAATTGTTGAAGCGCACCGATTCCCGCGCCGGTGCGGATGATTGCCACCAAATCGCCGTCTTCCATTTGTTCATCAACAAATTTTTTCAAAGCGCGGCGGACCTGATATGTGCTTTCAAACGAAAGCGTCAAATCGTCAACGACGAGCGCAATCGTGCGGCGCACTTGTTCGGGACGGACTTTTGAAGGCGGAATTGGAACGGCGTTTTTGTCTTTCGGATTGACGGCAACCTGTTCGGTGCGCGAACCGGCAGAAATAAACGAAAAATTTGTGACTTCCTGTTTTTTTCCGTTTTCGTAAATCTCGAAATCTTCCGGCTTCAGATCGCTGATAATTTTACCCTTTGAATCGGTTACGGTAACATCAACTTGAATCAGATTGGTCGAAATCTTTACAACATCGTCATCATCGGCAGGTTTCGGCGTTTGTGCCGGTTTTTGAGCAAATCCGCTTATCGCGGCGAAACAAATAAAGAGCAAAGTGAGAACAACTTTTTTCATCAAATTTCTCCAAAAGGTTTTAGATTCTCTGCTATCATATAATAGAACCTTTTTGTTTGAAAAGTTTTTTAATCACTGTTAGTAGATAGAGATTATTCAAGGTCGAAAATTATAAAATCAAATCCATCAGTTATCATCTATAATCTTTCATCTATTCCGAATTAAACAGCTTTTATGTGCGGAATAGATAATAACTGAT
>JBBSAX010000058.1:0-24189 GCA_038251885.1 Pyrinomonadales bacterium
CCGTCGGGTGTTTGTGTAATATCACGAACACCATTCTGAGGCAGACCATTATCCGTCGTCCAACTGTCAAAGTGATATTGACCGAATAATTTAGGGCATTCGACAAAACAAAAATAGAACTGAAAAATCAGTAAGAATAATAATATTCTTTTCGGTATATTCATTGAACGCGATGTAAAAGAAAATATTTGAAGAGAGCGAGCAACTCTAAGCATATTAGAACACTTTTACTTATGAACGGTCAAGATTTTTTCTTTTGGTCGGATTAGTCAGACTAAATAAGTTCCGTTAATTAAAAGTAATTTCAACCAAAATTAACCGCCGATAAAACTCATTGAACGTGATGCCGGCGCAAATTGCGGATCATTAATATAATGGCGCGGTTCTTTTTTCATTACAACATCTCGAATAAACTCAATAATTTCTGCACGATTTGCGCCGCTTCGCAAAACGTCGCGCAGGTTATGTTCATTTGTCGAAAAAAGACAGGTGCGAATTTGCCCGTCGGCGGTCAGACGAATTCTTGAACACGCCCCGCAAAACATTTGTGTTACGGGCGCGATTATTCCGATCTCGCCTTTTGTATCGTCTTTGAATTTATATTTCCAAGCCGTTTCCGCGCCGCGCGACTTTTGTTTTAGTTCGAGCGGAAAAATCGCGTTAATTTTCGTAAAAATTTCTTTCCCCGAAACAACCTGTTCACGTTTCCAATCGTGTCCCGAATCGAGCGGCATAAATTCGATAAAGCGCATCGCCAGATCATTTTCTCTCGCAAATCTTGCAAAATCTACTATTTCATCATCGTTGCAATCTCTGACAATAACGGCATTTATTTTGATCGGTTTCAAATCCGCATTTTTTGCCGCTTCGATTGCTTCCAAAACTTCGTCAAATTTATCAACGCCCGTGATGCGTTTGAAATTTTCTCTTTTTAATGAGTCAAGCGAAATCGTCACGCGATCCAAACCTGCGCTTTTCAAGGCTTTAGCTCGTTCGGCAAGTGTATGTCCGTTTGTCGTCAAAGCCAAGTCAATCAATCGGCGACCATTTTCTTCTGAATTTTGGACTTTGGACTTTGAACTTTGAACTTTCAGCGGTGCGAGTTGTTCAACCAAACTTTCGACATCTTTCCGCAAAAGTGGTTCGCCGCCGGTCAGCCGCAGTTTTTCAATTCCGAGAGAAACGAAAATCTCACAAATTTCGACGATTTCCTCAAAAGTCAAAATCGTATCTTTTCGCGCAAGCGGGGGTTCACCGTTCGGCAAGCAATAAAAACAGCGAAAATTACAGCGGTCGGTCAAAGACACGCGCAAATCGCGGATTATTCGGTTGTGAGCATCGCGCAAAATATTTTCCATCCGGTTAAATCATAACGCTTTCTGAAAGGGAAAGCCAAAGACAGTAAATTTCGATTATAGTTAATTTTAGTTTTGGCACCCTTGCTGACGCGCGGGTTTCCGCCTTTGGCTTTCAATCGCAAATTGAAAATTACCTCATCGCCAACCATTTTCGCATATCTTGGCGCATTTCGTTGGTGATTTCGTGCGGCGCGTTGTAATTCAAACTTTGAAAATTGGGTAGATATTCATTTAATTTTTTCTCAAAGTTTTGAAATTTTTCAAGCGGATAAAATTCGTCATTGTCGCCGTAAAGATATAAAGTTTCCGCTTCGGTCGGCGAATAAATTTCGCTTGTTTCCAAATCTGAAGGAATTCCGCCGCAAACGCCGATCATTCCCTTTAAAATTTCGGAATGAGTAAAAGCAAAGCGAAAATTGAGCGCACAGGCTTGCGAAAAGCCGAAAAGATAAATATTTTCTTCATCGGCGATGCCTTCGCCAATGAGTTTTTCGATCACGTCCAAAACGAATTTGTGATGAAGCGCGACCGCTTCTTCCGATCTCGAATTTGTCAGCCACCCGTAAACAACTTTATATTCGCCGTTTTTGCCTTCGGTGAAAAACTGATTCGGAGCTTGAATTGCCGCAATCGCAAAATTTTCGGGCGCAACGACGCGAGCTTCACGCATCATATAATGCTTATGCGCTCCGTAGCCGTGAACCGAAATCAGCAAAGGCGCGGGCGTTTTCGCTTCTTCCGGCACGAAAAGATCGTAGTAAAGTTTGATTTCAGCAGGTACATTTAGGTCAGTTTTCAGCATAATGAAAATGAAAAAGCAGAAAAGGTTAAAAGTGAAAAAGTCTTCGACGTTAGCGGAGTTTATGAAAAATTAAGTATTATTTGTATGAAAAAGTTAGTTTATCCGGCAAACAACTTTTTCACATTTTCACTTTCAAACTTTTTCACTTTGTATCTCAACTAATTTGATCCAGTCTTCGGGCTTGATCGCACTACGCGGCACACGCGAGCGGAAAAGTTTATATCTTTTCTTTTCAAAGCCTTTCAGTTCTTTTTTGAAGACTACAAACGGAATCAGACGGCTCAGACGTTTATATAATTTTAGTTTTTCCGTACGATATTCCCAGCCTTTTTGCTCGTCTTTGTGAAACTGTGCCCAAGCAATCGAGCCGACAAAACCGCACGCGCCGAAGTTCGGCGATAATAAAATATCTTCCATAAAAACGCGGATTCCGCCTTCAAATTCGTGCAAAACATCGTGAATTGCGATAATCGCTCCATCGCTCAAATGATTGGCAAAACCGTCGAAATCCAGTTTCGTTCCCTTATATGTGTGATCACCGTCAATCCACAAAAATCTCAGCGGCTTATTCCATTTTTCCGCCAATTGATATGAAAAATTTTGATGAAATTCGATATTTTTCGCAACGCCGAGACGTTCGATGTTTTTTTGAAAATCAGGAAAAGACGAAGCATCGCCGCGCAGATCGGGATCGGTTTCCGAAGGCGCGATCATCGGATCAACGGCGTGAACTTTCGCGTTGTCGGTCAGTGCGGCTGATTTTGCCAGAATGATCGTTGATTTTCCTCTGAAACTGCCGATTTCCAAAATTTCACCTTCGGCGGTCGGATACGCGGCAAGAAGCGCGAGAAAGCGAATTTCGTTCGGCGATAAATATCCTTCCACCGTTTCGATTTCACGCAAAAGATTCTCGGTAAATCCATCAAAATTTTCAGGAAGTTTTTTCATCAAGTTGTCAGACTACTTTAGTGAATACAACGATGTCAAAAAGATTATCGAATGTAGTAGGTCTTATTCAAATGCGGAAAGTGTGAAATCTAATCTACCAGTTATCATCTTTTATCTATTATCTATTCCGAATTAAACTGCTTTTACCTGCCGAATAGATAATAAATGAAAGATGATAAATTGAAATGACAAAACATTCCCGTCAGTTTAATTTACGATTTTCAATAAGCATTGTCATTTTACTAATTAAAAGTTTTGACCTTTTGCGCCGAACGAGTGTTTGTGGGAAACTTTTTCAGTAATTTTATGCAAACTTTTCTTGCAAAACTCGACGATTTAGCCGAAATTAAAACCGAAAATTCATTGACGAAATGGCTTGAGCGACTCGCTTTTATCTTTCTTTTTTTAATGGTTTTATCTGCCCCGCATTCGATTGCCGCGACGCAGACGGCATGGCTCTGCGGAATGCTCGCGTGGGTGATTCGGCTTTTCATAAAACCGCGTCCAAAATTAGTCCGAACGCCGCTGGATTTTGCGATTTGGATATTTTTCGGTTGGACTGTAATTACCAGTTTTTTTTCTTACGAACCGCTCGTTTCAATAAATAAATTGCGCGGCGCGGCACTTTTTTTGATCTTTTACTTTGTTATAAATAATCTGCGAAATCTTCGCGCTTTGAAACTTTTGGTTTTTGCATTGATCTTTTCGTGTATGGTCAATGTTTTGTGGACACCGATTGAGCGAATTTTCGGACGAGGCGTAGAAATTCACGGCATCAGCACGACGAGTCCCTTGAAAAAATCTCTGCTTTGGGAAGGCGACACGCTTCTGAAAGCAAATGGCAAAAAAATAAAAACGCCCGAAGATGTTGTCGCGGAAATCGAAAAGGGCGAAACGACAAAAGTGGAATTTTACCGACCGGATTTTTATTTTACGGTTGAAGTAAATCGTGCTGACTTACTAAGCGGAAATGCTTTGGAAAAACTCGGAATCGAAAACTGGAAAAAAAGCCGAAACTGGCGTTCGCAAGGTTTTTACGGACATTATGTAACTTATGCCGAAGTTTTACAGTTGATTGTTTCGCTTGTTTTCGGACTATTTATTGCCGGTTCGTTAGGTTCAAAGTTCAAAGTTCAAAGTTCAAAGTTTTTAAGATTCATCCCTTTCTCTTTTTCTCCTTTTCTGCTCTTCTGCTTGGTCGCAATGGCTTTTGCACTTCTTCTAACGATTACGCGTTCTTCGCAGTTAGCCTTTTTAGTTTCGGCGGTTACGATAGTTTTGCTGAACGGAAACCGTAAGATTTTATTGATTTCAGCTATGGTAATTTTGCCGATCGCGCTTATCGGACTTTACGTTTTGCAGCAAAGCCGGCAAGTCGGATTCTTTGATAAAACGGATGAATCAACAAATTATCGAGAAACGGTTTATCGCGAAGGTTTGAATTTATGGATGGAAAATCCGAAACATTTGTTTTTCGGAGTCGGGATGGATACGACTACAAAAAAAGAATACAGAGATAAATGGCATCTTTTTGACGACGGAAGATTACCCGCAAGTCATTTTCATTCAACCCCGATTCAATTACTGGTCGAACGCGGATTATTCGGTTTATTATTTTGGCTTTTTGTTTTTGGAATTTATTTGCGAACTTTATGGCGCGGATTGAAAAAAAGGTTCCAAGAACCTGGTAAAACAATCTCTTTTTCTCAACTGCGGCGCGGAGTAATTCTCGGTTGTTTCGGTGGTGCGGTGGGTTTTTTTACGAGCGGTATCGTGCAGTACAATCTGGGCGACGGGGAAGTTGCGATGATGTTTTTTTTGTTAATGGGATTTGGCGTTTTTGCGGCTGAATTTAAGGCGGAACGCGAACTTTAGTTCGCTTGTCACTTGCGAACTAAAGTTCGCGTTCCGCTTTTTAAGTCACTTTTTCAATGCCGTAGCGTTCGAGCTTGAGATAAACACCGCGACGCGTCAGACCGAGTTCGCGGGCTACTTGCGATATATTCCAGTTATGCCGTCCGAGTGCGTCTCTGATCATTTGCGTTTCGAGTTCCGTAACGGCTTCTTCGAGTGTTCCGCTGTTTGAGGCGATACTAAAAGATGAAAAAGATTTGTCGAAAGACGTAATTGTTTTTGCGTTTTCATTTCCATTAGACGTAGCAATCGGCGATCCGCTGCGTTTGAGTTCGGGCGAGAGATGGGCGGGCGTAATTGTTTCACCATCTTCAGCACGCGCAACAATTCTTTGGATTTCATTACAAAGTTGGCGGACATTTCCTTCCCATTCGCAAACCATTAATAGATCAACTACTTGCGGCGTAACATTAATATCGCGTTTGCCGAATCGCGCCGAATATTGATTGATGTAATAACTGATGATCGGCGGAATTTCCGAGCGGCGTTCACGAAGCGGCGGAACGCGCAAACGGATGACATTTAAGCGGTAATATAAATCTTCGCGGAAACTGCCGTCGGCAACCTTTTCTTCGAGCGGCATATTGGTTGCGGCAATTATTCGCACATCAACTTTTATCGGACTCTTTTCGCCGAGCGGCTGAACTTCGCCTTCCTGCAAAAATCGAAGCAATTTCGGCTGAACATCAATCGGCAGATCGCCGACTTCATCCAAAAACAGAGTTCCGCCGTTAGCCGCACGAACCATTCCTTGCGAATCTGCAACTGCGCCGGTGAACGCGCCTTTTTTGTAACCGAAAAGGTGACCTTCAGCCAATTCTTTCGGAACTGCCGTGCAGTTAAATGGAATGAAAACCTTGTCTTTGCGGCTTGAAATCGTGTGAATTGCGCGGGAAACGAGTTCTTTTCCTGTTCCCGATTCGCCTGTTACAAGAACTGTTACGTCAGACGAACGGATTTTATAAACTTCTTCGACAAGTGCCGTCATTGCCGGCGAAGAATGAATAAATCCGGGCATCGGGCTGTTTGACGTAAAAGGACTTGTTTCCTGTTCAGTATGCTGATGTTTTTCTTTATCGCGCAGAGCGCAAACGTCCATTCCGAGTTCGACGACTCTCAAAAGCGGTTGAATCGAAGATTCATCGTTAAGAATCGCGCCGGATTCGGGCGAAATCATTAAAAACGCAGGCGCGGCACTCGGCGCACGCATATTGAAAGTTTTTAAATTCTTTGTTTTAGCGAAGTTTTCCGTTTCATTTTTGGTTAATGATTCCTGAAATTTGGAAACAATTTCCATACTTTCATTTGCCGTGTAACCGTGCGCGATAAACGGAAAAAGTCTTTTCTGCTCGTTAAATTCGGCAATGATAATTTTTTTTGCGCGGCTTTCCTGTTGCAAAATGGTAATAAGTTCGCGGAAAAGTAGTTCGCGTGAAGCGGTCGCTTCCGCCAGACGCAGCATTAAAAGTTGTGAAACTGCCGAGTTCAAACGCCTATTTGTTCCTACAAAAACTTTAGGCGGTTCGACATTTTTGAGATTTTCAAGAATTTCTCCGGTTTCTGCCAAAAGCGGTTTTACGCCGAGCCGACCGAATATATCGGCGGCGGGCGCAAGATTTTTCCGTGCTTTTTCAGGAAAAGTTTTCGCGAGTGTTTTACCGATTAAATAATGAGCCAAAGCCGTATGATAAAGATCGTCGGCGGTTTCAAAAATCGTCAAACTGCGGCTGAAATGATGGACGGCAATTTCTTCATCCTTTAGTTTTAGGGCGAGCAGACCGCGAATTCTCTGAATATTTCCAAGCACGAAAAAATCCGAACTCGGATTAGTTTCTTCGATCAAAGTCAATTCGGCTTCGCATTCGGCAAATCTATCTTCTGCCAGATGAACTTCCGCTAAAACCAAATTTGCCATATTTGCAACCTGACTTTCGCCGATTTTTTTGCAAAGTTCGATGGTTTCGCGGGATTTTTTTTCAGCTTCGTCAAATTTCCCTTGCGCCAGAAAACAACGTGCCAGATTTCGCATTGCCTGAATCTCATACCATTCTTTCGTATATTCTTTGGCAACTTTTACGCCTCTTTCGAGAAACTCTTGTGCTTCCTTTAATTCACCGCGCATCAATTTTAATTCGCCGAGCGAATCCAAAATTCCGGCAACGTGGGCGTGTTTTACTTCAATTGCCAGATCAAGTGCTTGTTTGATGACATTTTCGGCGCGTTCCCAGTCGCCTAAAAGCATTAAATTAATACCCAAGTTATTGAGGGCGGCAATTGATTGGATTTTGTGTTCGGTTCGCTCGAAAAATTTAATTGATTTTTCCAGACACGCGATTCCGTCCTGCGGGCGGCGCAAAAACCAATATGCACCGGACATATCGGAATAAATTTTGCCGAGCATAAAAGGCGCATTGCGCGAACCGATTATTTTGATTGAAAGTTGAAAAAACTCGATTGCTTTTTCGCTGTTGCCTTCCTGACTGTAAGTTACGGCAATTTCTCGATAAGATTCCGCCATTCCGTGCCAATCGCCGTCTTCACGATAATAGGCTAAACCATTTTGTGCGTGATCGCGGGCAATCGGAAATTCGTTTAGCTTGCGATAAACTCGCGCCAGAGCGATGTATATCTCACCGTAAAGATGTGCCACTTTTACTTGTTGTGCTTCTTCTAAAGCGTAATTGAGAAGCGCAACTGCCTTGGGAAAATCGTTATCATTGTTATAAGAAATGGCAAGTTGAGTTAAAACCGAAAGAGCCGTTTCGGGTTCGAGTTCATTGAGAATATCTTCATCGTCATATCTTTCGACGGTTTCGAGTGCTTTTTTATAAAGTCCCTGCGTTTCATATGTGTAGGAAAGCAGACGGCGAAGTTTGGCTTCCGTATCTTTTGAGTGAGAATAATTTTCCAGCATATTCGTCAGAATTTTCTCTGCCGCGCTGGACAATCCCTCACTCAATCTTTCTTCGACTTCTACAAAAATTCCTTTTAATCTGTCTTCCGATAAACTTCTTTTACCATTCGGACGCAGTTTTATCCCTGCTTTCTCGAGAGGCAGTTTTATTCCTGCTTTCTCAAATGGGTAAGCATTTCCTGATATATTTTCTATGGTCGAAACAGTATCTTCTTTCATCCCGCAATAAAAAAAGAAAAGTGTCAATAAAATTAGATTTTCAGTAATTGAAAATCAAAAATTTAAGAAGGGGAATTTTTAATAATTTATTGAATTAATTCTTGCTAGTGAATTTATCAAATATTTGTCTGCGCGTCCAGTTTTTTTCGGCTATTGCAAAAATAACAATATAGTCGCAAGATAGATAAAAATATATTATTTCAACAAAAGCAGTTCAAGGAGAAAGTTTTGAAAGCAGAAGAAATACGTCTCGAACAAGCTCGAACACGCGAAATAGACTGGAAACGCTGGGGATGTTACGTCAGCGAACGAGCTTGGGGAACTGTCCGCGAAGACTATTCGGCAGACGGCGCGGCTTGGGATTATTTCCCCTTTGATCAGGCGCGTTCTAAAGCCTTTCGCTGGAACGAAGACGGAATCGCCGGAATCTGCGACCGCCGTCAGAGAATTTGCTTTGCACCTGTGTTGTGGAACGGAAATGATTCTATTTTAAAGGAAAGACTTTTCGGACTTGCTGGAAATGAAGGAAATCACGGCGAAGATGTCAAGGAATATTATTATTATCTCGATAACACGCCGACGCATTCTTATATGAAATTTTTGTATAAGTATCCGCAAAATGAATTTCCATATCAAAAACTTCATCAAGAAAACGCCAAGCGCGACAAATCGCAAGCCGAATATGAATTAATTGACACGGGAGTTTTCGACGAAGACAAATATTTCGATGTTTTTATCGAATATGCCAAAGCCGATGCCGAAGATATTTGCATAAAAATCACAGCGTTCAATCGCGGCAACGACACTGCGCCGCTTCATATTTTGCCGACGATTTGGTTTCGCAACCGTTGGTCTTGGTATAAAAAATTTGAGAAACCTTCGCTCAAAAAAATCAATAATGACGATGAAAATCTTTCCACAATTTATCTTTCAGAAGCAAAACGCGGTGAATATCATTTGATTTGTGCCGATTCAAAGCAATTGCTTTTTACGGAAAACGATACGAATTTTGAGAAAATATACGGCGGAAAAAACGAAGCCGAATTCGTTAAAGACGGAATAAATGATTTTATCGTCGAAGGCAAAACTGAAGCGGTAAATCCTGAAAACAAGGGAACAAAAGCCGCCGCACATTATTATTTTGAGATCGCTCCCGGAGAAAGCGAAACGATTTATTTGCGGTTTAGTTGTCTCGATTCGGTCAATGAAAACAAAAATATCAAAACACGCGAAGAATTCGTTGCGACCTGCAAAAAGGTTTTTGCCGAAAGAATTTCGGAAGCCGATGAATTTTACGCTTCTGTTATTCCCGAAAGTTTGAGTGATGATTCAAAAAATGTCATGCGGCAATCTCTTGCGGGAATGCTTTGGTCAAAACAGTTTTATCATTACGTCATAAAAAATTGGCTCGAGGGCGATGGGGCTTTTCCGTCGCCGCCGAAAGAGCGTTTGAAAGGAAGAAATGGCAATTGGAAAAATCTCTATAATGACGATGTAATTTCAATGCCTGACAAATGGGAATATCCGTGGTATGCCGCGTGGGATTTGGCGTTTCATTGTATTCCGCTGGCGATGATTGATTCCGAATTTGCCAAACGCCAACTTGTTTTGCTTCTGCGCGAGTGGTATATGCACCCGAATGGACAGATTCCGGCTTACGAATGGGCATTCGGCGATGTCAATCCGCCGGTTCACGCGTGGGCGGCTTTGCGTGTTTATCAAATCGAAGCCAAAAGAAAAGGTAAAGCCGACCGTGAATTTTTGGAGAAAATTTTTCATAAACTGCTTTTAAATTTTACGTGGTGGGTGAACCGCAAAGATGAAGAAGGCAATAATGTTTTTGAAGGCGGATTTTTAGGCTTGGACAATATCGGCGTTTTCGACCGCAGCGCGGATCTGCCGACGGGCGGACATCTCGAACAATCGGACGGCACGAGTTGGATGGCGATGTTTTGTTTGAATATGTTGGCTATTGCCTTGGAATTGGCAAAAACAGATAAGGCTTACGAAGACGTAGCGAGCAAATTTTTCGAGCATTTCGTTTATATTTCCGATGCAATGAACAACGTCGGCGAGCAAAGAACCGAACTCTGGAGTGAGCGCGACGGTTTTTATTATGATGTTCTGCATTTGCCGCACGAGCGAAATATTCCGCTTCGTTTGCGTTCGATGGTTGGCTTGATTCCGATTTTTGCGGTTGAAACTTTGGATGAAGACTTATTGAACAGTTTGCCGGAATTCAAAAAACGCACAGAATGGTTTTTAGTAAATCGCCCCGATCTGACCGATGATATTGCCTGTTTGCACGCCACGGGCGAAAACAACAGAAGACTTCTGGCACTCGTCAAGCCCGAACGTCTGCGCCGCGTTCTTCATACAATGCTGTCGGAAAACGAGTTTTTATCCGAATACGGAATCCGCGCACTTTCGCGTTATCACAAAACAAATCCATACGTCTTAGAAATGAACGGAACGAGAAATGTCGTCGAATACGAACCGGGCGAATCACGTTCGGGAATGTTTGGTGGAAATTCCAACTGGCGCGGTCCGATCTGGTTTCCGATGAACTATCTGCTAATCGAATCTTTGCAAAAATTCGATTATTATCTCGGCGCGGACTTTAAGATCGAATTTCCCACAGGTTCGGAGAAAATGCTGACGCTTTGGGAAGTTTCTCAAGAACTCGAAAAACGCCTCTCGAATATTTTCTTAAAGGATGAAGAGGGAAATCGGGCAGTTTTCGGCAATGTCGAAAAGTTTCAAAAAGACGAACATTGGCGCGATTACATTCCTTTTTACGAATATTTTCACGGCGACCGAGGCTGCGGATTAGGCGCAAGTCATCAAACAGGCTGGACGGGCTTGATGGGCAAAATCTTGCAGCAATTAGGCAAATACGGAGATGTCGAGGACAGCGTAGATTTGAATACAACTATAAATTTTCGCTTTTCACCGGAAACAGGTGAGATCGAATAAACTAACGTATTTTCATTAACCTGAGGTCAAAATTAAAAATTATGAAGGCAATTGCAGTCAAACCGAAAACGAAAAACAGCGTTCATCTAGTCGAGATGGATAAACCGAAAATCAGTGACATCAAAGACGGAAAAGGCGTTTTGGTCGAAGTTTTGCGTGTCGGTGCGTGTGGAACTGACCGCGAGATCAACGACGGCGAATATGGAGTTGCGCCGGAAGGTTTTGATTTTCTTGTTCTCGGACACGAAAATTTCGGGCGCGTCGTTGAGGTCGGCGAAGATGTTAAAGATTTGAAAAAAGACGATTTCGTTGTTGCAACGGTTCGCCGTCCGTTCGGACACAGCATTTACGACGCGATTGGTCAACAGGATTTTACGACCGATTCGGAATACTGGGAACGCGGAATTTCGCGCATTCACGGTTATATGGCGGAATTTTATGTTGAAAGCACGGATTTTCTTGTCAAAATTCCACCGAAAATTTCGGAAGTCGCCGTTCTTCTCGAACCGCTTTCAATTATCGAAAAAGGTTTGAAACAAGCCGAAGACATTCAAAAACGTCTCGACATCTGGCAGCCAAAAACCGCCGCAGTTTTGGGAACGGGAAACGTCGGACTTTTAACCGCGATGGCTTTGCGTCTGCGCGGTTTTGAAGTTCACGGTTTCGGTCTGCAAGAACCGGAAGGTTATGCAAATGCGGATTTGCTCAAAGAAATCGGCGCAACTTACGATTCAACCAAACAACTTTCCGTCAGAGATTCGGTCGAAAAATACGGCGAATACGATCTGATTTTTGAATGCACGGGTTATTCGCCGATTATTTTTGAAGCGATGGAATCTTTGAACGAAAACGGAATTTTGATTCTGGCAAGCGTTACGGGCGGAACGCGTAAAACCGATGGCGTAGAATCTGACAAGATCAATCAGGAATTTGTCTTGGGAAATCGCGCAATGGTCGGCACGGTCAACGCCAACCGCGAACATTTTGAAACCGGCGTAAAAGACATCGCGCTCGCCGAAGCAATGTATTCCGGCTGGCTTTCTAAAATGATGACACACAAAATCGAAGGCTTGGAAAATTACGAAAAAGCCTTTGATATTTTGGAAAATAGCGGAAAATATAACGCGATCAAGACTTATTTTGAAGTGGCGAAGATCTAAAAAAGTCGGAATTATTTTTTCTTAATCGGATTTCTGAGCAATTTTGTGAACGGTAAATTTTTGACGTTTTTGTAAATTTTAACGTCTTGATCGTAAATTTCACGATCTTTCGGGTTGAATTCTTTTTCGCTTTGTAAATCTTGATATTTTACCGTTTCCTTTAATTTTTTGCCTTTTGCATCAAAGTAAAAGATTCGCAAAACAGATGCGTCGCCGTAAAAAGTGTTGAGCCGCGAATCAATTTTTGCAATCGAGCCGTCAGCGCGGAAAGTATAAAGGACAAACTGCGCCCAATCGCCCGAAGGACTTGAATATGTGAAGTTTACGGCAACAGGTTTTCCGGCTTTTTTCCAAATATAAGCAATCGTATATGCTTCATTTGTTTCCCTCGCTTTTTCAAACGCTTTTTCGGAATTATATTTTTTCCAGATCGGTTTTTGGCTCTCGTTATAATCCGAAATATCCGCGATCACAAGATGCGGTTTGTCTTCTTTTTTGACAAATTTATCAATCGTTTTAGCGTATTCTTCAATCTGTTTGATTTGTTTATTTGTCTGCCTAACTCTTTCAGCGGTTTTGATTTTGTTTGCTTGAGCAAAAATCATCGAGCTGAAAAATGATAAAAATGTTAAAGTGAGCAATATGTTTTTCCGCGTTTTTGTCATAATTTTTCAACGTCTGAAATTTGTTGAACTTCATAAATTCTCAGATTTAATATAACAGAAACTATAATTTGATTTGATAAAAATTTATGTCAAAAGAAAACTTACCGCCGAGTCCGAAAGCCGGAATTTTGGGCGGACATTTTATAAAATTTCGTCGCCGTCCAACAGAATTTTTGACCGAAGCTGCAAAACTCGGCGATGTCGTTAAGTTTAATCTTGGCGGTCAAGCTACATTTTTCTTAAATCACCCTGATTTTATTAGAGATTTGCTCATTACGAGTAATACAAAATTTATCAAGGGACGTGCGCTTCAGCGTTCAAAACGACTACTCGGCGAAGGTCTTTTGACGAGCGAAGGCGAAGCGCATCTTCGTCAACGTCGAATGATTCAGCCCGCGTTTCACCGCGCTCGAATTGCCGAATATGCAAAAGCGATGACTGAATACGCGGAAAAAATGTCGGAAGAATGGCGTGATGGAGAAGTGCGCGATATTGACAAAGAAATGATGCGCCTGACTTTGCAGATCGTGGGCAAAACTCTTTTTAGCGCAAATGTTGATGATGCAGCGGATGAAGTCGGCAAGGCTTTAACGACTGTTATTGAATTATTTAATTATCTTTTGATTCCTTTTTCCGAATGGCTTGAAAAACTCCCGTTTCCGCAATCAAAGCGTTTTAATCACGCCCGCGACACTTTGAATTCAATAATTTACGGCATTATCAACGAACGCCGTGCGTCGGGAGAATTAGACAAAGGCGATTTGCTTTCGATGCTTTTGCTGGCGCAGGACGAAGAAACAGGCAACGCAATGACCGATGAACAAGTGCGCGACGAAGCCTTGACGCTTTTCCTCGCCGGACACGAAACGACCGCCAACGCGATGACTTTTACATGGTATCTTTTATCTCAAAATGCCGAAAAAGAAGCAAAACTGCACGAAGAACTTGATGAAGTTTTAAATGGAAAAATCCCGACTTTTGAAGATTATCCGAAGTTGAAATACACGGAAAGCGTTTTCGCCGAAGCAATGCGACTTTTTCCGCCCGCCTGGGCAATCGGAAGATTAGCCATCGAAGATCACGAATTTGGAGGCTACGAAGTTCCGAAAGGTTCGCTCGTGATAATTAGTCCATACATCACGCAGCGCGACGCACGTTTTTGGGAAAATTCGGACGAATTTATTCCCGAACGATGGAACGCGCAAAGCATCAAAGAAGCCGGACAAAAGTTTATCTATTTCCCGTTCAGCCGAGGTGTGCGAAGCTGTATCGGCGAAAGTTTCGCGTGGATGGAAGGCGTTTTATTAATCGCAACAATCGCGCAAAAATGGAAATTAAAATTAGTTCCAGAACAAAAAGTTGATCTGAAACCTTTAATGACTTTGCGCCCGAAATACGGAATGAAAATGAAGATTGAGGAGAGATGATATTAAATTATTTCCCAATCAAACTCTCTAAATTCGCTGATTAAATTAAAATCCTTGGCGTTCGCCGTGAACAACTTAAAACCCATCCGCGCTGCGCTCATTGCCAAAAGCGTGTCGTTTGTCAGACGCGCTTTGCCGACTTTTTCAAAACCGTATTTTTCGCCGATTTTGTTTAAAACTTGTCCAGTGATTGACCAATCGGCTTGATTCGGAATGAGAAGACGTTTAATTTTCGTGAAATCGTTTTCAAATTTTATCAGAGTTTTGATTGCTTTTTTGTCCGACGCACCGACAAAGAGTTCTTCTAATACAACCGCGCTCAACCAAAGCGGAGAATTTTCGTTTTGTCTTTGCCATAAAATTTCCGCGTTTCCCTGCCGCAGAGCGCGAATGTAAATCGAAGTATCAAAGACGGATGGTTTTGGCATTAATTAATCTTCCAGATTTCCAAAAATGTCTTTGATTTCAATACCGCTTTTCAAAAATCTTTCCGTTGCCTTGAATGCAATTTTGTTTTTTTCGTCTTCGGAAATTATCGAATCCAACGCCATCTCGATTGTTTCGGTTTCCGTTCGCGTTCCTAAAATCTTTTTTGCCAGATTTAATTTAGTTTGACTCAAAATCAAATGCTTTCTTTTTTTCTCTGTTGTTAAACTCATACAATTGCAATGCTTACAAACTCTTACACACATCATATTCGATTTTTTGCACATCCGCAAACAAAAAATTTCGCCGAATAGATTTGATGAGAAACTCATTAAAAGTTGCCTATCAAACAAAAAATTGTAGGAAAAGAATTGAGAAATGACAAAAACTCCTTATTTCTCACTTCATCTAATCTTCATCTCCGATTTGCAAACGTCCGGTTAAACTTGCGATTACGGTTACTAATTCATCCGGTTCGACGGGTTTTGAAACGTGATTTTGGAAACCGGCGGCAAGCGCACGCATACGGTCTTGAGCGCGTGTAAATGCGGTTAGCGCGACGGCAATCGTATTTCTCTGTTGTTCATCGGGAAGATTGCGAATTTTTCTAATCAATGTATAACCGTCTTCATCCGGCATTCCGATGTCGGAAACTATAATATCGGGGTTTTTATCCTGAATTTCCGTTAAGGCTTCTTCGGCAGAATCTGCCGAAACTACGGTTGCGCCGTAAAATGTCAATGCCTGAACAAGTAATTGGCGCGTGTCTTCTTCGTCATCAACAACCAGAATTAAAAGACCGTCCAAACTCATATTCGGATTTTTGTCTTTGAAGTGTAATTCGCCCGAACTTTTTTGCGATTCAGTAACTTCCGGCGAAATTACTAAAGGCAATCTGACCGTAAATGTCGAACCTTTTCCTTCGCCTTTGCTGTCAACGTGAACCGTTCCGCCGTGCATTTCAGTAATATGACGAACGATTGCCAAACCGAGTCCGAGTCCGCCGAATTTTCTGATGCTCGACGCATCTGCCTGACGAAATCGCTCAAAAACGTGTGGGAGAAATTCTTCTTTGATCCCGACTCCGGTATCTTTTACACGCAAATTTACAAAATCATTTTCGCGCTCGATTTCCAGCGTAACTCTACCGTCATTCGGCGTAAATTTAATCGCGTTGGAAAGCAGATTCCAGATGACTTGCTGAAGGCGATTCGGATCGCCGGAAATGTGACTGATTTCCGCATCTTGTTTTATTTCAAGAATTATACCTTTTGCTTCCGCCGCCGGACGCACGTTTTCAAGTGCGGATTCGACAATATTAATCGGTTTTATCGTCATTACTTCGAGCCGCAGTTTGCCGGAAATAATGCGCGAAACGTCTAGTAAATCTTCAATTAGACGATTTTGCGATTCGGCGTTGCGAACGATTGTGGTAATTGCTTTTTCGGTTGTCGGTTCATCCAAATTACCTTTTTGAAGAAGTCTTCCCCAACCCAAAATCGAATTGAGCGGAGCGCGAAGTTCGTGCGAAACGGTGGCAAGAAATTCGTCGCGCATACGATTGGCGATTTCCGCATCTTTGCGAGCGGCTTTTTCAAGTTTAAATAATTCTTCGAGTTTTTCTTCGGCTTTTTTTCGCGGCGTGAGATCGAGTCCCGAAGGAATCAGATGTGTAATGCGCCCGTCTTCGTCATAAAGCGGCGCAATCGTAAAATCAATCGGGATAAATTGATTTTCGCCGACTCTGACGGTTACATCGTATCTGATGCTTTCTCCGGCAGATGCTTTTAGAATCGAATCACGCAGTTGTTCCTGAATTTCTTCCGAATAACTCCACCAATAAGTGTCCGCAAATTCTTTGCCGATGACATCTTCGGCATTGAGCGAAGCGGAGTTGAGCGCGGTTTTATTAGCTTCGAGCAAAACGCCTTCGGGCGATAAAACGCCGACAAAGGCGAAAAGATTATCAATGACGTTTCTAACCTGTTTTTCGCTCCGGCGCAGAGCGATTTCGCTTTCTTTTCCTTCGGTAATGTCGCGGCAATTGCCGATAACGTAAGTGATTTCGCCGTTTTCGTCCAATTGCGGTTGTCCGGTGCAGTTTGCCCATTTGAAAAAACCGTCGGCGGTCGGAACTCTGAATTCGACGTTGAAATTTCGTTTTTCCGCCAGCGAATCTTGAAACTCTTTTTCGATCAAAGGAAGGTCTTCCGCGTGAATCCGGCTGAAAATAGTCATTCCCGAACTATCGAAATCTTCCGCCGTAAAACCGAAAAATGAAAGTCCGCGCTCGTCAACTTCCGATCTGTTATTTTTTCTGTCAAACCGCCACGCGCCCAAGTTTCCCGATTCGAGCGCGATTCGGTGATATTGTTCGGATTGCTCGCGCTGGCGGATTTGTGCTTCTAATTCGTCGTTTTTCACTTTTAATTCGTGAGTTCTTTCATCAACCCGTTTTTCCAGACCTTTATTTGCCACGCGCAAATCTTCTTCGGCTTTGATGCGTTTGTCGCCTTCACGAAAATTGATAAAAGCCGCGATTCCGAGAAACAAAATTCCCGTCAAACCTGCCAGATAAGTTACCGTCCGCGTGTAATTAAGATTTTCATTTAACGTATTTTCGCGTTCGCTGTATAAATTGCTTTCGTCGGCTTTCATTCGGTTGATCGAAAGCTGAATATCTTCACCTAATTTTTTACTGCGATTGACAACGGAAGTTTGCGAGGTTATCGCTTCCAAATCTTGCACCCGACGGATTTCGACAAACTGTTTCAAAATAGAAAATCTTTCATCTGTCAGTTTTTCGAATTCGGCGAGTTTTTCCGTCTGACTTGGGTTATCTTTAGTCAATTCCCGAAGTTGGGAAATCTGACCTTTAATATTCTGCCGCGCTTCATTATAAGGTTTTAACGCATTTTCGTCCGGCACGATAAAAAAACTGCGTGCGGCGGATTCGGCATTTGTCGTTGTAATCAATACTTCGTCCAGTTTTAGCAAAATCTGTTGTGTATGTTTTTCCCATCTCAACGCCTCAGTCAACGCGCTGAATCCGCGAACCGTCAAAAAAGCGACGACGACAAACAAAACCATCGCCACGACAAAAAGTATTTGCGGAATCAATTTTCCGAGAATTATTTTCATTGTTCTTTATCCAAAAACTGTAATTTGCTAATTATTGCATCTCGCCGGTGCGTCTGACAAAATAGAGGTCATTATCAACTGCAATATGAAATATATTGTCAGTTTTAAGGGGAAACAGACAATGATTAAATCACCTTTTAATTGGTGATTTTGGTTCACAAAAGTATAACATTTTATCAATAAAAAATATGAAATTAGTCGAAACCGGTTTGCAAAAAAATTCGTTATAAATTATGTTGAGAATGTAGCCACGCAGAAAGCGCGGTGAAAATTTAGAACACGGAGAGTGTTGCAGAAAAATGAATAAGAAATATGATTACGGAATCGTCATCGGACGCTTCCAACCCTTCCATCTAGCACATCAAGATTTAATCAACCACGCATTAACATTGAGCGAAAAAGTCGTAATAATACTCGGCTCGGCTCGAAGTGCGCCCGATGTCAAAAATCCTTTTACGCCCGCAATGCGCGAAGAAATTATCCGCGCGAGTTATCCAAAAGATTCGGAAAATTTAATTTTCCGCGCTGTCCGCGATTATCCATATAACGATCACGTCTGGACGGCGGAAGTCCAAAATATCGTTAATCAAATCGTCGAAGATGACGACAAGGAACACGAAAAAATCGCAATGGTCGGGTTTTTCAAGGACAAAAGTTCATATTATTTGAATCTTTTTCCGCAGTGGAATTTTGAAGAATTCTACTGCGCCGACAAACAAAATCTAAAAATAAACGGCACGCAAATCCGCGAAAAATACTTCGCGGAAGACGAATCTTGGAAAAAACTAGTTCCAAACACGGTTGAGAATTATCTAAACGCTTTTCAAGCGACGGAATTTTATCCGAACTTAAAAAGCGAATTCGCATATTTAGAAAAATACCGGGAAGACACGCGCTTCGTTGGCGTTCCGTATAAACCCGTTTTTATCACAACCGATGCGGTCGTCGTGCAAAGCGGACACGTTCTCGTCATTCGTCGCGGTTTCCAACCCGGAAAAGGTCTTTTGGCACTTCCCGGCGGATTTCTCGCGCCCGACGCGACGCTCGAAGATTCCGCCATCCGCGAACTTAAAGAAGAAACTCAAATAAAAGTTCCCGCCGCAGTTTTGCGCGGAAGCATAAAATCGCAAAAAGCCTTCGATTACCCGGAGCGAAGCCAACGCGGACGAACCGTAACTTTCGCATATTACATCGAACTGGAACCGAGCCTGAAAGACGGCTTACCAAAAGTAAAAGGCGGCGATGATGCCAAAAAAGCCTTCTGGCTTCCGCTCTCCGCGCTCGGTGAAAAGGAAGACGAATTTTTTGAAGATCATTATTCGATAATTCGTCATTTCATTGGATTTTAAAACAAATTAACCACATAGAAACATAGCTGACATAGCAGAAAATTTATCTATGATTTCTATGTTTCTATGAGGTTAAAATAAAAATTAGGTTTTCGGGTAGAAAATCGAAAAGAGGTAAAAATGGAAAGAAAAGAAATTGCACGATCAACGATACAAATAATTCAAGAAGGAACTTACCGAAATAATCTTGGCGAAACGGTTTCGATAAAAGATGAAACTGTTTTTGCCGTAGAAAATACAAAACTTTTTCGCTCGGAAGATTTTCCCGAAAAATTTGGTTTAGAAAAAATCGAAGGCGAAACAAGAATTGAAGTTACGGACGAAACGACGCTCGAAGCGGCGAAACGAATTTGTAAGGAAAATAAACACGAAAATCCGTTCGTCTTAAATTTCGCTTCGGCAAAAAATCCGGGCGGCGGTTTTCTCGGCGGAGCGCAGGCGCAGGAAGAATCTCTGGCGCGTTCTTCATCGCTTTATCCGTGTTTGACGGCGAACTTTGAAATGTATGAATACAATCGTCGCGGAACTTCGTGTTTATATTCCGATTGGATGATTTATTCGCCAAAAGTTCCGGTTTTTCGCAATGACGACGGTAGTTTGATTCAAACGCCGTATTTGGTTTCGTTTATCACTTCGCCCGCCGTAAATGCCGGTGTCGTCAAACAAAAAGAACCGAAAAATGTAGATAAAATTGAAACAGTAAATAAAGAAAGAGCGCGAAAGTTTTTGTGGATTGCCAACAAAGAGAAACACAAAACTTTGATCTTAGGCGCGTGGGGTTGCGGAGTTTTTCAAAATGATTCAAATATGATCGCAAGAATTTTTGCCGAATTATTAGAAGGCGAATTTGAAAACTGCTTCGAGCGTGTGATTATGGCGATTTACGACAAAACGCCGACGCAAAAAGTTTATCAGGCTTTTGTGGAAGTTTTTGGGTAAGAAAAATTCACCACAGAGCCACAGAGAACACAGAGAAAATTAATGGAAGTTAGATTTTTAAATGTTGATTTGGAAATGGAATCATCGGAAGATTTGCAACTAATTATTGATAATTTAGGCGAAAATGTTTCGATTTTGCATCACGGCGAAAACGGAAGCGGCTTTAATTTCGTTTCATTTGAAGTTAAACCTTCGGGAGAAAGAGATATTGATGGGACTATTTCATCATTTTGTCTTTTTATCGAAAATCTTTCGCACGAAGCGAACACGATTTGGAATAGATGTCATTCAAAAAAGTTTGATGCAGGTTTTGAAAGTGGAGATTTTCCAAGAAGTTATAAAACTGAAATTCGGGCGGACACAATAGAAAGGATTGCTAAAATCGGCGCAAGTATTGCGATTACAATTTATCCGAAAAGCAATTAAAATCTCTGTGTTCTCTGTGCCTCTGTGGTGAAATTAAAATTAAAAATTAGGTTTTCAGGGAGAAAACCGAACAATAGGAGAATAAAAATGTTTGAAATAAATAGAATAATTGATACGGATTCGTATAAGGCGAGTCACTGGCTGCAATACCCACCGAAGACGACTTTGGTGCATTCTTATCTCGAATCGCGCGGGAGCGAGCGGGATTATACGGAAACCGTTTTTTTCGGTTTACAGTATATTTTGAAGCGTTTCTTTTTGGAGAAATTTACGCAGGAAATGGTCGAAGAAGCGCGGGAAGTTATCACGAAACACGGCGAGCCTTTTAATTATGAAGGTTGGACGAATCTTGTAAAAAAACACAAAGGAAAATTGCCGCTCCGGGTTCGCGCGGTGGCGGAAGGTTCGGTCGTGCCGACGCGAAATGTTTTGATGACGGTCGAAAATACTGACGCGGAACTTTACTGGCTGACGAGTTGGTTTGAAACTCAACTGATGCGAATTTGGTATCCCTGCACTGTTGCGACGCAATCGTTTTATATCAAACGCGACGTTTATAAATTTTTGCAGGAAACTGCCGACGATGCTGATGCGGAAATCGGTTTTAAGGTTCACGATTTCGGTTCGCGCGGCGTTTCAAGCCAAGAAACGGCGGCAATCGGCGGCGCGGCGCATCTTGTAAATTTTCTCGGATCGGATACGATGTCCGCGCTTTTGATTCACCGCAATTTTTACAATTCGGAAATGGCTGGATTTTCGATTCCGGCGGCGGAACATTCGACGATTACAGCTTGGGGACGCGATAACGAAATTTCTGCGTATCGAAATATGCTGGAAAATTTTGCAAAACCCGGCGCAACGGTCGCGGTCGTTTCGGATTCTTGGAATATCTACAATGCGGTCGAAAAAATCTGGGGAGAGCAATTGAAGCAAGAAGTTATTGATTCGGGCGCGACGATTGTAATTCGCCCCGATTCCGGCGAACCTGTCGAAGTTGTTTCAAAAGTTGCAAGTCTTTTAGCAGAAAAATTCGGAACGGAAACGAATTCAAAAGGCTACAAAGTTTTGAAAAATGTCCGCATAATTCAAGGCGACGGTGTGAACGAAAATTCGATTCACGCGATTTTGGAAAGATTAAAAACTGAAGGTTTTTCAGCCACAAACATTGCTTTCGGAATCGGCGGTTCGTTGCTCCAAAAAATTGACCGCGACACGATGAAATTTGCTTATAAATGTTCGGCGATTGTCACAAACGGCGAATTGCGCGATGTTTATAAACAACCGATTACCGACGCAGGAAAAAACAGCAAAAAAGGTCGGCTCGATCTTGTTTTGGAAAACGGCGAATACAAAACAGTTCGCCTTGAAAATGCCGAAACGCTTTCTGCCGAAAATTCGCAAATGCGTGTCGTTTATGAAAACGGCGAACTTTTGATTGATGATAATCTGGACGAAATCAGAGAAAGGACTTGGAAAATTTAAAGACGAAAAAGTATAAATATTTGATTCGATAATTTGATGCTCATTAAATTTTATTGAAAGTGTGTGCAGATTAGAAAGTTTAGAAATAACCATTCGGAATAGATGATAACTGATAGATCATAGATGACAGATTTAATCTATCAGTTATCATCTTTCATCTCTCATCTATTCCGAAGGTTAAAGTATTGAAAATACATATACTTTAATTTTCAAAGGCTTCATTTGATTAGACCAAAACGAAAAAGTGAAAAAGTTTGTTGATTTTCATTCAACTAAACTCTTTCACTTTTCTATCCTTAAACTTTTCCACTTTAGATCGCTTCGAGATCGGCGGCTTTGTTGAAATAATGGTATAAATCGTTGAAATCGCGCAATGCCCGATTTAAGATCATCGGCAATTGATTGATGTCATCTGTATTGACGATCAAATTAAGATTTCGCAAAAACGCTTCGTGGGCATTGAGCGTCGCGCCGCCCTCTTCGAGCGAAACGAGATACAAACGCCGTCTTTCAGAGGCGTGCATTTTATTGACTTTTTGCTGCAAAATCGCACCGCCGCCGAACTCCGCTGCAAAATCGGGCGAAAAAATAATTATCTCGGTTTTTCCTTCGCGCAATCTTTCATTTGCCTGTGCCGGAGTTTGCGCGGCATAGACTTTATAACCCGCGCTGACCAAAGTTTTGGAAACCGAATCCTGATGCTGTCCGAGGCAGAGCAAAACGCGGCGCGGTTTAATGTCGTCCTCGTCTTCCGTCGTCATAACTTTGTTTTCCGTTTGCAGCGCGGAAAGTAAGGATTTCAAGGCATTATTGATCTGAAATTCCGATTCCTTTGCTGAAAATGCCTGAGCGTTATCGCCCAACGCGGGCGCGGGCGCGTTCGTTTCAAGCTGTTGAACGGTCGCCGAACCGGCACCTTTCGCACCGGCTTGAACGCGAATCATATTTTGACAGCGCGGACAGCGAACCGTGAAATTCCCGCCCGGAATTTTCGCTTCATCGAGTTGTAAAGAAACTGAGCAATTATCGCAACGTATTATCATAACTTTAGTTCAAAGTTCAAAGTTCCAAGTTTTAGGTTACAAGTTTATAAATAACTTTGAACCTAAAACTTGGAACTTTGAACTGTTTAATTTATTCGATCATATCGAGAAATGAATTAGCAGGTTTGTTCGGTGTCGGCGGCATCATCGGCATTTTTTGTTCGGCTGATTGCTGTCCGGCGTTGGCGTAATCTTCGGTTGATGAAAGACCTTTGAGTTGAAGAAGCAGATTGTTTTTGTTGGTTGAAAATGAAAGTCCGTCTTCCAAACTGATCTGTTCCTTCTCGATCATTTTGCGGATAACAGTATCGAAATCCTGCATTCCGTCGAGTTCGCCGTCAATCATCGCATCAAGCAGAGTTTTGCCGTCGCCTTCGCCTTTTTCGATATATTCGCGTGTTCGCGGATTCGATTTCAAAATTTCGACTGCCGCAGTGCGTCCCGAACCGTCGGATTTGGGAATCAAACGCTGTGAAACAATGTAGCGAAATGTCTGTGCAAGGCGTGTGCGGATAATTTTTTCCTCATTTTTCGGAAAAAGACCGATGATACGATCAACCGTTTTCGATGCATCAATCGTGTGCAGAGTCGAAAGCACAAGGTGTCCGGTTTCTGCGGCTTCAAGCGCAATTTCCGCCGTTTCCAGATCGCGCATTTCGCCGACCAGAATAACCTTCGGTGCTTGCCGTAAAGCTGCACGCAGAGCTGACGCAAAATCCTTCGTATCCGAACCGACTTCGCGCTGATTTATTGTAGATTTTTTGTGATTGTGAAGAAATTCTATCGGGTCTTCAATTGTTACAATATGATAAGCTTTTAGTTGATTAATCAGATCAATTATTGCCGCCAAAGTCGAACTTTTTCCAGAACCCGTCGGACCTGTAACCAAAACCAAACCGTTGCGGATTTCGCAAATATCGGCAAGCTGCGGCGGAACATTCAAATCTTCAAAACTCGGAACTCCGAACGGAATGACACGCATTACAATCGAATATGTTCC
>JBBSAX010000059.1:0-24171 GCA_038251885.1 Pyrinomonadales bacterium
ACGCGCCGTTTGGGTTGCCAATTTTTCGCGTTTCTCAAACCACGCTTTCGGCGTTAAAAAGATAAACGCGATTATTAAAAGGCAGAAAACATCGTATTGCCACGTTCCGCGCAAATAATCCCATAAAACAAATCTTCTTAAAGACATAGATATTTTGAAAAACCGGAACGCGAACTTTAGTTCGCCAGTCAAAAACTTCAGTGTGCTAAATTTAGCACAAACTACAATATTTCATAATATTTCGGGCGAACTAAAGTTCGCGTTCCTTGGAACAAGTTTAATCTTCGACAATCTGACCGTCGCGCATATTGATAATTCGATTGCAATGCGTCGCGGCTTCGGGGTTATGAGTAATCATTATGATAGTTTGCCCAAGACGTGCGTTTAATTCGCGGAACATATCGAGAACGATCTGTGAATTTTCCGAATCGAGATTTCCCGTCGGTTCGTCGGCTAAAATGATCGCCGGATTATTTATAACCGCCCGTGCCAGTGCAACTCTCTGTTGTTCGCCGCCGGAAAGTTCGAGCGGTTTGTGGTTCATTTTGTCTTCTATCTTCAAAAGCCGCAAAACTTCACGACGTTTTTCCGCATTTCCGCCGTTTCCCGTGTGAATTCTTTCGGCAAGTTTAAGATTGCCGTCAGCCGAAAGTGTTGGGAAAAGATTGAATCTTTGGAATACAAAACCTATCTTTCGCCGCCGAATATCGGTTCTTTGTGCGTCCGTAACTTTTGATAAATCCTCGTCAGCGATAATGATTTTCCCGCTCGTTGGAGAGAGAAGTCCGCCCAAAAGATGAAGAAGCGTTGATTTTCCGCAACCCGACGGTCCCATAATTGCGACAAATTCACCCTGTTTTATATCGAGCGAAACACCGCGCAACGCCGGAACTTCAACCTTGCCGATCTTATATATTTTCGTTAAATCTTCGGTTTGTAAAATTGTTTTCATCATAATGAATGGTGAGTGGTGAGTGGTGAGTGGTGAACTGAATTTTCTTTACTGAATATTCACCATTCATAATTCACCACTCACCATTATTTCTGGCTTCGCGCTTCCGTTACAGGTTTTGTGCCTGAAGGATTTTGCCCGGTCATTTCCTGCATTTTTTTATCCAAATCAACTTCCGGCAAATTCCAGCGATTTTCTAAAACGAAAGCCTCTTTCGGATAGGTTTTTCCGATAGAAACTGTTTCCGGCGATTGATATGTCAAACGCATTTTGTATTTTTCCTTTGGTCGCGTTACCTCTATCCGCAAAGGTAAATTTTTATATTCTCCGCTTTCGCTTAAATTTCCTTCTTGCCCGTAAACTATGTCTGACTCGATCTCGCCTTTTTCATCAAATATCTGCTGTCGCGCTAATCTGACAGTTCCAACTCTGTCAAACCAGAAACGCCGCATAATCTTTGTCGTGCCATCGGTATTTTTGCGAACTTCATCCAATAAGTAGTAACCGCGCAGAACATTTCTTAAAGGCGATTTTTTTGGAACATCTACATTTTCTTCTTGTTGCAGAATCGTGCTTTGAACGTAAAAGTTGTTTTCCGTATCAATCGGTTTGACTAAAATAGCATCTGTAAAATGCTGTGGACGGATATTTGCAAAGGCATTTACATTTTGTTTAAGCTGTTTGGTATTTCCGTTATCCTCGATTTTGTTCATCGCCTCTTTTTGCAAAATTGCGTAATCCGCACTATTTGTCCCCGAAAGAAAAATTTTATTTTTTCCGCTTCCGCCGTCTTCAAGAATAGCAACGCGAAACTTTTCACCGTCCGATGTCATCTGCACAATATCGGTTTTAATAACCGGCACTTGAACATTTAATTGAATACTTGCCGGACGCTGAACGACAATCAAGCCGTCTATCGTTTTATATTTTTCGGCAAGACCAATTTCGGCGTAGGAATTATCTTCAAACTTCAAATCTACCTTGGCATACATTGAATTAATTTTTGCCAGATTATTGACATCGTTAAGCAATTCTGATTGATTTGCAGTTTCTGTTTTTAATAACGTTGGTCTTTTATCCTGTGTTTTTATTGAAAAACAGCCGCTTAAAAACACAGTTCCGGCTATAAATAATAATAAAAATAATTGCTTATGAAATTTATTTATATACATCAGGGGTTTTAGATGTTTGTAAAAATTTGGTTGTTGTCTTGAAAAATCCTTTGTAAAACACATAAATTGTACGAAAAAAATAAATTCAAATCCGTCAAACCGAAGATAATACCACGAAAAAAAGCGTTTATCTAATAGCAAAAGACGCGGGAACGAAAGCACTTTGCTTGTCGTCCCGCGTATTTCTTTTTTACTATATGTCTTTTAGAACCTAAAATGTTCCCGACGAGCGTGTTAAATAATCCTGCATCGTAAAGGCGAACATTATCGCCAGCCAGAAAAATCCGGCAATCGCCGTCAGCCAGACGAGTCTTGAACTCCAACGGACGTGCATAAAATATAGGACAACAACCGTCATTTTTGTAAATGCGATCAATAATGCAAGCAAAGTGTTCGCACCTGCGAAGATTTTATCTAAATCCAAAAATGATGTGAA
Organism: Pyrinomonadales bacterium; assembly: GCA_038251885.1. Taxonomy (GTDB): domain Bacteria; phylum Acidobacteriota; class Blastocatellia; order Pyrinomonadales; family Pyrinomonadaceae; genus JAHCHG01. The sequence goes on from JBBSAX010000059.1 coordinate 2,561, forward strand.
ATATGTCAAGATAGTTCCAACTACTAAAATCCCAAATACTACCAAATATCCCGGAATTCCGATATGTTCTTGATCTTCGTGTTCGTGTCCTTCGATATGTTCTTCTGAAAGATAATTAGCCATTTATATTCTACCTCAATGTAAAAAGTGTCTGCCGAGCAAATACAGCAAAGGGAAAAGGAAAATCCAGACAATATCAACAAAGTGCCAATATAATCCTGCAATTTCCACCGGCGCAAAATATTGTGCGGTGAAAGTTCCGCGCCAAGCCATCCACAAAAGCCACAGCATAACGCCGAGACCGATTATCATATGCAGAGCGTGCAAGCCGGTCATTACGAAATAAATCCAGAAAAAGATTTGTACTTTTCCGGTGAACATTCCTTTATCTATCTCATTATTCGCATTAAAATATCCGATTTTTTCGCTTTGAGTTAAATAATTTCCGTTGACGGCGTTCTGAACTAATTCTAAATCCTTATCTTCAATCTGAAAATTTCCTTTCGGGTTTGCGTGAACCTCAGTTTTTCCTTCTTCCGAAGCAGCGGAAACTTTTGTTTCAAAAGGCAGGGTCAAAGAAGATTTTTCCGTTGTATGTTCACCTTCTTTAATTTTTTTGTTCCAACCATTTACGGGAATAAGACCGTGATTGTATTTATCATTGTATTCAACTGCTTTAACCCCCAAAAAGACAGTTCCAAAAAGCATCGTTAAAACTATCAATATGACCTGCATATTACGATTGCCTTTTTGAGCATAGTAAACAGTCAAAGCCATCGTTAAACTGCTGACAATCAGAACAAGTGTGTTAAGACCGCCCCAAAACGGATCGAGATGATTACTTCCGGCGGCAAACGCCATCGGATAGCGCGAACGGAATACCAGATAAACCGTAAAAAGTCCGCCGAAGAACATAATCTCTTGAACGAGAAATGCCCACATTCCGATTGTTACGGAGTCCATCTGCTGCTTCATATCATCGAATTGATGCTGAAGTCCGGGCGGATGATAATGATCGTCGTGTGTGTCTGCGTGATTCGCCATCTTTTTAATTAGATCCCAATTTTATATTTTTCTATAAACTATATGTCCGTTTAGACTACCGGAGCAACCAGTTCTCTTCTTTTTGCTTCTTCCAAATCCAGACCGTTTTCTTCGCCGAATTCATAGGCTTCCCAAGTTACAATTGGCGTTTTTTCAAAGTTTTCGGTCGGCGGCGGCGATGCCGTGCGCCATTCGAGTCCGGGCAGCATCCACGGATTCGCTTCCGCCTTTTTACCGAAGAAGAACGAATACGTCAGATAAAAAACCGGCATCATTAAACCAATTCCTAAAATCGAAGCACCTGCCGTCGAGAAAATATTCAAAACCTGAAACTCTGCGGGGTAAGAAGCATATCTTCGGGGCATTCCCATATATCCCAGAATGAATTGCGGAAAAAATGTTAAGTTAAATCCGACAAAGACAAGCATAGCAGCGATTTTGCCCCAGAATTCAGGATACATTTTTCCGGTCATCTTCGACCACCAATAATGAATTCCGCCTAAATAAGCTAAAACCTGTCCACCAACCATTACATAATGAAAATGCGCGACGATAAAGTAAGTATCGGTCAAATGAACCGTTAAACCGATTGCGCCTAAGAATAATCCTGTCAGACCGCCAATTAGGAATAAACCGATGAAAAACAGACCGTATAGCATCGGCGTATCGTAGGAAATTGAGCCTTGATAAAGCGTTGCCGCCCAGTTAAATACCTTAATAGCTGAAGGAACGGCGACAACCATCGTTAAAAATGAGAAGACTAAACCCGCATAGATTGATTGTCCCGATACGAACATATGATGTCCCCAGACGAGAAAACCGAAAACGGCAATCGCAATCGAAGAAAACGCGATAAATTCGTAGCCGAAAATCTTTTTGCGCGAAAAGTTTGAGATCAATTCCGAAATAATTCCCATTCCCGGCAAAATCATAATGTAAACAGCCGGATGCGAATAAAACCAGAAAAGATGTTGGAATAAAATCGGATCACCGCCGATTGCCGGATCGAAAATTCCGATTCCGACGGCGCGTTCTAATGCCAACATTAAAACTGTAATCGCAATTACGGGAGTTCCGAGAATCATTACGAGCGAGGTTGCATAATGCGCCCAAACAAAAAGTGGCATTCTGAACCAGGTCATTCCCGGCGCACGCATCGTATGAATCGTAACAATAAAATTAAGTCCGGTAAGAATTGATGAAAATCCGTTGACAAAAATTCCGAGTCCGACGAGCATTACATAACTATTGGAAAAAGTCGTCGAATACGGTGTGTAAAAAGTCCAACCCGTGTCAACACCGCCTTGCAAAAGAGCAAAAACAATTAATGCTCCGGCAGCCCAATAAATGTATAAACTTAAAAGATTAATGCGCGGAAATGCCAAATCCTTTGCACCAATCATAATCGGAATCAAAAAGTTTCCCAAAACCGCTGGAATTGCCGGAATCAGAAACAGAAAAATCATAATGATTCCGTGTTGCGTGAATACTTTGTTATATGTGCCTGATTGAAGCAAATCACTCGCCGGAGTCAGCAACTCAAGACGGATTGCCGAAGCATATAAACCGCCTAACATAAAAAAGACGGAAATGCTCAAAAGATACATAATCGCAATGCGTTTATGATCTTTTGTCAGAAGCCAGGATTTTATAGTGAATCCGTTGGTCAAATAATTGACCGGCGGTTCTGCTCTAATTCCACTAACATTAATTGCATCTATATTTTGCATAACTACTTATTACCACCTTTTTGTTCGCTTGTCGGCTCTTTCGTATTCGACGGCGCATTCGGATTGCTTTCTAATTTCGGCGAAGCCGTCGTTGCCGGAGTCGCAGTATTTGCCGGAGTCGTCATTGTCGAACTGCTTTTCGTCGTTCCCGTAACTCCGCTCAAAGATTTGATATATGCAACGAGTTGAACAAGTTGTTCTTCCGTAACCTGTCCTTTGAAGGTCGGCATAATCGGCTGATAACCTTCGACGATTTGACCGCCCGGATTTAAGATCGAGTTGCGAATATATTCGTCATCTCTGATCAAAGATTGCCCATTCGTAAATTTAACTTCTTTTCCGTACATATTTTCCAAAACTGCGCCGCGCTGATCTTTTCCACCTTGATGGCAAGATGCACAGCCGAGTTTATTTTCAAATAAATCCTTTCCGGCTTCGACCGGAGTTTGTCCCGAAACATTTCCACTCAGCCAATTATCAAAATCGCGCTGTTCCATCACATAAATCCAACCGCCCATTCCCGAATGGTTCAACCCGCAGTATTCCGCGCAATAAAGATGATATTTGCCCGGTTTTGTCGCTTCAAACCAAAGAGTCGTATAGCGTCCCGGAACAACATCCGCTTTTGTGCGAAACGCCGGAATATAAAAATCGTGCAAAACATCTTCGGTTGTCATCGTCAATTTAACTTTGCGCCCGACCGGAATGTGCAGTTCGTTAATTTCTCTCTGTCCGGTTTCGTGCTGAAGTTTCCACATCCATTGTTTGCCGACGACGTAGATATTCATTGCATCAGCGGGCGGACGATATTGATTGTAATAAACAACTGCTCCGCCCAGAAAAATCGTCATCGAAATAACGAAAGGGATAATTGACCAAACGGTTTCTAACGCAATCGAGCCGTGAATTTCTTTCGGTGTCGCAAATTTTTCTTTCTCGCGGTATTTTATAGCGAAAAACAATAATGCCGCGACAATGCCGATTGTGAAAAATGCACTAATGGCAAGGAGATAAAAATATAAATAATCCACCTGCCAAGCAAAAGTGGAGGCTTGTTCGGGAAATAATGGAATCCACGAATTCTGTTGCATAATCATCATTTTCGTTAAGCGTCAGTTGTTAGTTCTTAGTTGTTAGTTGAAATAATTAACAACTAACAATCCATGACTAACGACTAACCATTTTCTTTCTCTTGTTGTTACGCCAAAAGCCGAATAACATTCCGGCAATTCCGAGCAAAGTTGCGATAGCTGCAAGCCGCATCACATTTATAATCATCAAACCGTATTTTCCGGTCGCCGGATCGTAATGAAAACAGTATAAATAAAGTTGTTCAACCGGATTCCCGATTTTGCCTTCGGAAGATTCTATCAAACCGAATTTTAAATCCTTCGGCGAGTAATCAATACCGTAAAAGTATCTTGCAAGTTTACCTTCGGGTGTTGTCATCATAACTCCGCCGGCGTGGGCAAACTGATCGGTTTCTTCATCAAACTTATAATTAAACCCTGCTGCTTTGGTTACTTTGTCAATATTTTCTTGATTTCCGGTCAGAAAATGCCAGCCGTTCTCTGATTCGGTGCGTCCGTATCTTTTCAAATACCCGGCTTTTTTGTTTTTTGCCAAATCCGGTTTTTCGTTTTCACGCGCATCGAAACTAATGGCAACTACGTCGAAATCTTTTCCCACATCAAACGAAATTCCTTTCAGCGAACCCGTCAAACCGTTTAATACTTCATTGCAAAGCATCGGACACTCATAATAAACGAGTGCCAAAATAACCGGCTTGTTTTTGTTAAAATAAGTTCCTAACTTAACTGATTCGCCGTTTTCATTCTTAAATTCAGCGTCGAGCGGCAACTGTTCATTTAACTTTTGCTCGATACCGACCGATTTCAAAGCATTCGGCATACCGTTGCTTGTTCCCGTCTGATTCGGATCGTAAGTTTTCGGTGAATAGAGCGGAGAATTATAATGCTCCGTTTTCTGTGCCGAAACTACTGTTTGCATTATCAATATGCAAAAACTAAGTAAAAGTATCAGTTTCAATATTGCTGAAATGTCTGAACTTTTTTTCATTTTCTACCTCTTAAAAACGAAACTTCAAAATTGAAATTTCAAACTATCTGATCGTAATGCCGGCAGTTCTTCCGCCGCTTGCTTCTGAAACCATACGCTGCGAATTCATTAAAGTATTTTGTTCCGCCTCACTTTTTTGCGCTCCGGCATTTTGCTCCAATAATTTCTTTTTCGCCTCGGCAAGCGGCAATGTAATTATCGTTCCGGTTTGCGGGTTTTTTTGACCGTTTTCCCAGAGATTCTTCCATTGCTTTTCTAGTTCCCAGTATTCCGATTGCGGTGCCTTTAATTCAAAGTTGGAACGACCGTTCGGACCGTCAACCCCGAATCCCGGCGCACCTTGCAAACGCGGTTCGGGCGGCAAAGCCTCTTCTTTGTTCATTTGCATCGGATTTGTCGAACTCTTGGTTGTCAGTGCTTCCTGCTCCATTACATTTTGCAAAAACCACATCAAGCCGAAAGTTACAACAATCAGCAAAAATAATCCCAGGGCGAAATAGATAATTCCACGCAACCCGATGGTGTTTGTTTCATAGGGTTGGTCGAAATCTACATAAGTTTCTTCGTGTTTAGCCATATTTTTTGAGTTTCAGATTCCGAGTTCAAGGTTCAAAGTTTTTTGCAAGTGCATTAGCTTTGAACCTTGAACTCCGAACTTTTTAATGTCCTGTACCATGTTCAATAGCGTTTTCCAAAAATGGGTCTTTGATTGGAACAAGCGGACGTTTTTGCAGTTGAACAAAGAAATACCAAACCCAAATTCCGCCGACCGCGAGCGGACCGAGTATGTCAAACAAACCGACATTGAAACCTTCCGACAGTTTATACCCAACTGCCGGACTCGGTTCGATCAAATAAAACATATCCGTCAAACGCATAAATAAAATGAACGCCGCCACTATTGCCAACCATTTCGGTTTTCTTTTAACTTCGCGCGAGAGCAGAATAATAAACGGAACAGCGAAATGAAAAACGATCAGCACAACCCCCAGAACTCCCCAACCGCCTTTCATTCTTGTCAAATACCAGTGTGTTTCTTCGGGAAGGTTACCCGAATAGATGATCAAAAATTGTGAAAAATTGAAATAGCCCCAAACCATTACGAGCGCGAGCATTAACTTTCCGATGTCGTGAAAATGTCTTTTGCCTAAAACGCCATTCATTGGTGATTTGTCATACAAAAATGCCAGAATAATGACTGAAAAACAGAAACAACTCAATGCCCAACCTGCTGCAAAAAGAAATCCCCAGATGGTCGAAAACCAACCCGGATCAAGTGACATCATCCAATCAACCGTAGCAAAGGTAACTACCAGAACATAGAAAACCATCGTCGGACCGGAAAAAGCCGTCGCTTTGCCCAAATAATATGCCGCTTCTTCCGCACTTTCCGATTGATCTTGCTGAAGCGACCACTTGTTGAGCAGAAACATCATTATGCCGAACAAGATAAAATACAAAACTGTGCGGATAATCCACCAAATTTCAGTTTGATATATTCCGCGATGCTCGATGGCGTGTCTGACGAGTTCTTCATTGATTAATTCCGGTCGTGTCCAACTGTATAATTGCTCAAAACCGACGGCGACCATAATCGGAATAAACAAAATTGCGATAACCGGAATCGTGCGCGAAGCGGCTTCGGCTGTGCGGCGAATAACTACGCCCCACGCCCCGCCCGTTAAATATTGCAACAATAAAATGCCAAGTCCACCGATCCCGATTCCGCCCCAAAATATAAAACCGAGAAGCCAACCGCGCAAAGCTGAATCTCTGTAGTCAGGGAAAAGCAATGCTGCACCCAGAACAACCAGTGTGAATATTCCGCCGACTCCAAGTGCGATTGTCTGAATCCGTCCAATATCTGCTTTCGGTGCATCGTAATTTATGTTATCCATTATTTTGCACCTCCATTTGTATTTGTTGCGGGCGATGAAGTAGTCTGCGGAGTTTTGTTAGCTGCTTCATTCCCTGTTGTCATTGTGGTCATCGAATTTGTTGTTCCGTTAGGATTCTGGCTGATTTGCAGAGCGCGAATATAAGCCACAATTGCCCAACGATCACCAGGAGGAATTTGCGATGCGTAACCGCTCATTTTACCCCAACCATTTGTAATTACGTCATAAAAGTGTCCGTCCGGTGCATTTCGCAATCGGTCGTCGTTGTAGGTCGAAGGTTTCGAATAACCGCGTCTGACGATCATTCCGTCACCATTTCCGACCGGTCCGTGGCAGACGATACAAAAAACTCTATAACGCTGTTCGCCGCGCTCAAGTAATTCTTTGGTTAACGGCACGGGACTTTTTTCAATGTCATTTGGAAAACTCGAAACCACCGTGTTTCCCGAAGAATCCGTTGTTGACTGAACATTTGCCGCTGCATTCGGATCAACGTTTAATTTTTTACCTGTGTAAAAAACCTTGTCTTCGCGCAACATTCCGCGGGCAACTGTTCCTTCCGGTAATTCTCTCATCGCTTTGTTATCGCTGAAAAAATCGCTTTGCTTAAAAGGTTTGTAGCGCGGCTGATCCTGCATATCATAGCGACAACCGATAGCCGACAATAAAATACTGATTGTAAATATCCACAGCAATTTACGGTTCAACATCAAACACCTCCTGCGGATTAAGACTTTCCATAAAACTCTTTGTTTCCTCGTAATCAAATTTCGGATCATCACCTTCTATTATCAAGAAAAACTTTTCTCTGGTCGCTAATGCAAAACGCGGCACGTTAAAAACTGGATGATAAGGTTGCGGCAAACCGTTTAAGAAAAGCATTCCGAAAACGGCTGTAAAAGCGGCGAGCAGAATTGTCAACTCGAACATCGGCGGAATAAACGACGGCAAACTAAAATACGGACGACCGCCGACATTAAGCGGATAATCAATAACGTGGACATAATATTGCAGAGCTAGTCCCGAAAACGCCCCGATGATGCCGCCGCAAAATACCATATACGGCAAAATACTCCGCTTGATTCCGAGAGCTTCATCAATTTCGTGAAGCGGAAAAGGGGAAAAGGCATCGGTTTTCGTATAGCCTGCTTCCCTAGTCCTATTCGCGGCATCAACAATCTCCGTCGCCGTATCAAATTCCGCTAACAATCCGTAAATTTTTTTGTCCATAACCTTAATTTTAATTGTTTGCAATCAACTTCATTTGCTGGCAAACAGCTTGACATGGGTGAGTTGCCCTTATTATTCCGTATGCGGACAAACTCGGTTGATTGCAAATTCTATATTAAGAACCCTTTTGTGTATCCTTTGTCGTTTCAATTTCAGTTACGTTTTCTTCAAAATCCTGCTGATGTCCGTGAACGTGTGCTTCCGGCAAAAGTGTTCTGACTTCGAAAATCGAAATCACGGGCAAGAATCTGACAAACAGGAAAATCAACGTAATGAATAATCCGATTGTGCCGATAAACATTGACCAATCCCAAATTGTCGGAGCATACATTGCCCACGAAGACGGCAAGAAATCGCGATGCAAACTGGTAATGATAATTACAAATCTCTCCAACCACATACCGACGCTGACAACCAATGAAATTATAAACAGCCAAAATGCACTTTCCCGAAAACGCTTAAACCACAAAAACTGAATTGAAATTCCGTTACAGAAAATCAAAAGCCAATAAAACCACCAATACGGACCGTCCCAGATTCGATTTTTAATCATAAAAATTTCGTATGGGGCTGCGCTATACCAACCGAAATAGGCTTCCATTGCATAACCGTAAACAACGATCAAACCTGTCGCCAACATAATCTTACCCATATAGATAAGGTGCGTGTCGGTGATAAAATCTCTAAGGTTATACCAGGCTCTGAGCGGAATACACAAAATCAAAACCATCGCAAATCCCGCGAAGATCGCTCCTGCCACAAAATAAGGCGGGAAGATCGTCGCGTGCCAACCCGGAACTTGCGAAACCGCGAAGTCGAAGCTAACAATCGAGTGGACCGAAAGAACGAGCGGAGTTGAAAGCCCCGCTAAAAGTAAATAAGCAATTTCGTAGCGATGCCAATGTCGCGCCGAACCCCGCCAACCCCAGGAAAGTAGTCCGTAAATAATCTTGAAATACTTATTTTTCGCTCTATCGCGCAATGTCGCAATATCGGGAATCAAACCGATATACCAGAATAAAGCCGAAACGGTCGCATACGTTGAAACCGCGAAAACGTCCCACATCAGCGGACTGCGAAACTGGGGCCACATTCCCATCGTATTCGGAATCGGAAACATCCAGTAAGCAAGCCACGGGCGACCTGTATGCAAAAGCGGATACATACCCGCACAGGCTACGGCAAAGAGCGTCATTGCTTCGGCGAAACGGTTGATTGAAGTTCGCCACTTTTGATTTAAGAGAAGTAGGATCGCAGAAATCAGCGTTCCGGCGTGTCCGATACCGATCCACCAAACGAAGTTAATAATCGGGAAAGCCCAACCCACAGGCTGATTGTTTCCAAAAATTCCGATTCCGGTAAAAAGCAGATACGTAACCGTCATCATCAGAACCTGTAAAAGCATAAAGCCGACGGCAAAACCGACATACCAGCCAATCGGCGTTCGCTTTTTCAGCGTCATGTCGCTGATTCGGTCTGATACCGTTCCAAAATCATGATCGCCTTCAACCATCGGCGGATAGATTCTTCTTTGAATTTCTTTAATATCTTCCATAGCTTTTTACCGAAAACTAATGTGCTGCTTCTGTCGTTTTTTCGGAATGACTTTCTTCCTTTTTCATCGGTTTATAATCCGGCATTTCTTTATTTTGATTTTTCAAACTTGCCAAGTATGTCGTGCGCGGCTGTGTATTTAATTCGTTGAGCAAATTATAATTTCGATGATCTTTTTTCGATTTAGCGACTCTGCTGTTTTCATCGTTCAAATCTCCGAAAATAATCGCATCTGCCGGACAAGCCGATTGACACGCCGTTAAAATTTCACCGTCGCGTACTTTTCGTCCGTCTTTTTCAGCCTCGATTCTCGCCGATGCAATTCTTTGTGTGCAATACGTACATTTTTCCATTACACCGCGACTTCTCACCGAAACTTCGGGATTACGCATCAATTTATATTGCGGCGTGTTCCAATCCTGATAAAGCAAAAAGTTAAATCTTCTAACTTTATACGGACAGTTGTTTGAACAATAACGAGTTCCGATACAGCGGTTATAAACCATATCGTTCAAACCTTCCGCACTGTGAACCGTGGCGTGAACCGGACAAACCGTTTCGCACGGGGCTTGTTCGCATTGCTGACATAAAACAGGTTGCGAAAAAGGTCCGTCGGGATTATTCAGATCGTCGCCGCTATAATAGGTATCAACGCGCATCCAGTGCATTTCGCGGCTTTTTTCAACTTGTTCTTTACCGACAACCGGAATATTGTTTTCCGATTGACAGGCGACTACGCAGGCACTACAACCGACGCAGGAATTCAAATCAATCGTCATTCCCCATTTGTTGCCGTCATATTTAAAGGGCGTGTACATTGATTTATCATATTCATCGTGCTGATGCCCCATTTCGGGGTGTGCTTCAAATTCTTCTAAATCCCAAACGCGCAATAAATCACGCCCTTCCATATTAAAATGGATTTGAGTCGAAGCAATCTGAGCTTGCTCTCCGGTCCTGGTAACGCTTCCCGTTCCAGAAAACATTGCGTCAGAACGAAGAACATCAAAAGCGTTGTAACCTCTCGGTATTCCCTCTGATGTTAAAGTAACTCTTCCGCCGCGTGTGCGCCCATAACCCATAAAAATCGTAATAACGTCGTCGGGTTGACCCGGCAAAACCCACATCGGCACACCTTTTTCGATTTGTCCGCCTTGATAATCGAGCGTGACCAAATCGGAAGAGAGATTGCCACCTTTCGTAGTTATAAAAGTTGTGCCGAGTTCACCTCCGGCAAAATCGTTGAAATCTTTATTTTGATTGATTCCCAGACGTTTTGCCGTTGCCGGACTTATCAGAGCGACATTATCCCACGTAATTTTAGTCAAACGATTCGGAAGTTCCTGAAGCCATCCGTTGTTTGAAAAACGTCCGTCATAAACGCTCGGATCAGGCAAAATAGAAATTTCCAAATCTCCCGAACTTACCGGAGCAGGTTGCGTTTGCGATAAAAATCCGCTGTTCACCGTAAATGTTTTGGTTGGTGCCGCCGAATTTGCAATAATTCCGTTATGAATGGCTTTACGCCAATTGTCTTCAAAATTCGTCGCCGTAGTTGCCGCATTTGTCGTCGCGCTTTGCGACGTAGTTTCAGGTGACGGCAAGGGTTTCGGCGTTTCTGTCGCTGGAGTTGCCGGCGCAGTTGTTTGCGCTTTCGGCTCGGAGCTTTCAGTCGTTGCACTGTTTGAATTGGCATTTGCCGTTGTTGCCATTGCTTTCGGCGCAGTTGCAAAACCTTGACTTTGCCAGAACTCTTTTACAACGTCGTAATCTTTTTTATCGTAATTTTCCTTGAAGAAAACCTGAACTACTTCGTGTGCGCTTTTGCTGTCGTAAAGCGGATCAATCAAAGGCTGTACAATTGAAACCGTTCCGTCATAAGCTCGCGTATCGCTCCACATTTCGAGAAAATGTTTTTCCGAAATGTGCCATTGACAGAGTTCGCCCGTTTCATCCAAATGCTGTCCGAGATGAACACGAAGCGGAATCTTGTTCATTCTGTCTGCATTTAATTTTAAATCGGCAGGCGTATTATAAACCGGATTTCCGCCTAAAATAGCGAGCATTTTCACCGCGCCGCCATCAATTTCGGCGATTAGCTGACGAAGCATTTCAACTTGCGTAATTTCAGCATTCGGTTGAAATGGATCGGTATAAGTTACGGTTTGTCCGACGTTTCCGAGCGCGGCGTTCATCGCGTGAGCCAGCGCGTGAAGCATCGGCGGTTGATTATCACCAACAACAACAAGTGATTTTCCTTTGTATGCCAATAAATCCTTTGCCATCGCCTGAATCCATTGAGCATTTTCCGTGTATGTCGAACTTGCGCCCGAAACGCCCAATGCCGCCGCAATCGCTTTCGCAATTTCTGGCATCTGACTCGGTTTTGCTTTTAATCGGTGGTCCGACTTTGCTCCGGTCAAACTCAAAGTCGTTTCGACCATATAAAGCCGACTCATCTCTCTCTTTTCTTCGTTAAATGCGCGACCTTTTGAAAAATCTTTAATATAACGAGCGTTAAATCCCGAAAAAATATCGGCATCAAGCGATAAAATGCGTTGTGCTTGATCGTATTTGTAAATCGTATGCGCCGGTGCGCTGAAAGCCATTTTTGCGCCCGCCATTGCGTTGTCTTTATTAACGGGTTCGTATTGATAAAGTTTGGCGTTCGGAAGTTCGGTTAAAAGTTGTTTGAATTGCGCGATCAGCGTCGGTGAAGTAATTGTTTCCGTCAAAAAGCGAATACCCGCGCCGCCGTCTTTACGATTTTCATCAATGGCGACACGAATTTGAGTCATAAAATTCTGCCACGTTTGCGGCGTTCCGCGATATGCAACTTCTTTCGATCTGTCGGGATCATACATTGACAAAATCGAGGCTTGCGCCAAAATATCGGTTGCGCCCAAACTTCCCGGATGATCGGGATTTCCCTCAATTTTAGTCGGACGACCTTCATTTGACTTGGCGAGAAGTCCGGTACCGATTCCGCCGAGAGTCATTGCCGTCGCGTAAAAAAGCGGCTTGCCCGGAACGAGTCCTTCGGGTTGGCGGACGTACGGAATTATTTTTTCCGCCGGTTGGATGACACAGCCGCTCAAACCTGCAAACGCCAAAGACGCGCCCATAATTTTTACGAAATTACGGCGGCTTAAAGAGTTATCCCATTCTTCGGCGTGAGCCGGATATTCTTGTTTGACAAATTCTTCAAACTCCGGCGCGTCCACAAATTCTTCGACGCTTCGCCAATATTGTTTCCCGTTTTGCCCGAGAATCTTTTCCCGCAACAATGCAAAGTTAGTTTTACTGTCTTTGCCGACCATTATTTTTAGTTCCTTTTGTTTCAAAATTAACGATGACAAGTTGAACAACTCGTCAACATTTCCGTACTGCGAATCTTGTAATCAGCTTTTAACTGCTTTCTTTCATCTGTTGAAATGGAAGACGGATCCCATTGCATATTATAAATTTCCGATTTCGGACGAATATTTTTTTCCGGTGCGCGGTGGCAAGATAAACACCATTCCATCTGCAAAGTATTTTCTTGATAAACCGCCGGCATTTCGTCAATCTGCCCATGACAAGTTGAACAACCGACACCTTTAGCAATGTGAATACTATGGTTAAAGTATGCAAATTCAGGTAAGTCGTGTACTCTTTCCCATTCAATCGGTTTATTTTCCCTATAACTTTCCCTCACAGGTTCGAGATATGGACTGTCAGACCAGATTTGACTGTGGCAATTCATACAGGTTTGCGTCGGCGGAATTCCGGCGGAAGCCGATGTTTCAACCGATGTATGACAATAACGGCAATCAATGCCGTCATCGCCGACGTGGTGTTTATGGCTGAACTGCACGGGTTGTTGTTTTTCCAAATAACGTCCGGTCAAATACGACGACCGCGCAACCTGCGTGTAAACTAGGAAAGCCACGCCCGCAAGAAGTATTGCGACGACAAAACTCGCCTTCGCTATATTGTTTGCTCCGTGATGAAATATCTGTGCCATTTTTATTTACTCGTCCAAATTTTCTGAAAATTAAAGTTAGCCCCAACCCGAATCAGTAAATTTAGATAAACTTCGGGGCAAAATCGGGTTGTTTTTTTTCTGTTAAGAGCGATTGTGTAATCTACTACTGATTTTACAGAATCTTATAAATTCCGCAAATTCTGTAATAAAGATATTTTTTTTTGTGTCTTTGTGCAAGTTTTCACAAAATAAGTTTTTCTGATAAAACTGATTAAATTTTTACTTTTTGAAATAAAAAATTATGCTTCTGCCGAAAGCAGAGCAACACCGACAGCGGTTGCGTTTTCGCCTAATTGTCCTTCAACAATTTCCGTTGTTTCAAATGACGGCGTGAAAGAAATTTCTTTTGCGCGGCTAATAATCGCATCTAGAACAAGATGTTCGGCTTGCATAATTTCGCCGCCGATCACAATTTTTTCAATATTAAGTAGATTTATCACACCGGCAATTGCTGTTCCGACATAATTGCCGGTTCTCTCTAACATCATCCGGGCGAAATCGTCTTCTTTTTTCGCCGCTTTGACAATATCAGCCAGAGTAATCTCATATTCACCGATCTTGCTCAAAGAAGAAGTCTGATCCTGATGAAAACGATTTTTTGTGCGCCCGACAATATTCGCGGTAGAAGCAACATCTTCTAGTTTCAAGCCTTCTGAATTTACGGCAATATGCCCGAATTCTCCGGCAAAACCAGATGTCCCGCGCCATATTTTTCCGTCAAAAATCAATGCTCCGCCGACCCCGGTGCCGAGTGTGACATAAAACATATTTCGGCTTCCGCGTCCCGCGCCGATCAAAAATTCGCCGTAAGCCGCCGCGTTTGCGTCATTCTCAACCCAAAATTTAAGTCCCGTTTCGGCTTCCATCGCACTAAAAAAGTCCGTTTTTTCGTGTTCGGGAATAAAAGTTGAAAAAGCCACGCGCCTGGTTTGCCGGTTGACCAAGCCGGGAACGGCAATTCCGATCTTGTCAAAATTTCCAAATCTTTCCCGAATCTCTTTTATAAAATTGACGAGGCTCGCGAAAGTTTCGGTATCTTTATTTACTAAATATTTATGAGCCGCCGCTATATTTCCGCTTTTATCTACACAAACAGCATTTATTGCCGAATTAGAGAGTTCGATTCCAACAAATTTTCCTGATTGAGTATCTGCGTCGCTCATCATTTTTTTATAAACTGTGTCTGTAATATCTTTCGGATGAAAAACTAACGGAATTTTAGACTTAACCTAACAAACTGTCAAATAAAGGCTTAAAATATAAACTCTTATTTTTCAAATCTGAAAACGATTGACTCAAAGGTTTTAGAAAGTTAATCTTTTATAGTCCGGTTAAGAAACTAATTTTTAACTTTCAGCCATGGAACATATAAACGAGCTAATCGAAATATACGGCATTTACGCAGTTTTTGCATTATGCACGGTCGAAGGCGATATCACACTATTGCTTTCGGGAGTAATGGCTCACAGCAATTTTTTCGGACAATACAGTTTTCTAAAAGTTATCGCCGCCGGAATTCTGGGCGGAGTTGTCGGCGACAGTTTCGGCTATATGATCGGACGGGTTTTTCAGAAAACGGTTAAAGATTATCGTTTCTACAAAATAGCCCAACCCCGGATTGAACGATTAATTGATAAGTTCGGCGGATTTGCCATTGTCATTTCAAAATATATTTACGGTATTCGCGGCGCGATGTGTATTTTTTACGGCGTTGCCAGAATGCCTTACTGGAGATTTTTACTGCTGGATTTTATTAGCTGCACGATCTGGGTTTTAATGCTTGCCGGAACGGGATATTTCTTTAGCGGCGCGATCACAACTTTTATCGGCGATTTCCAACAGGTCGGAATCGCACTTTTCTTTATAGTTTTATTCGGCGTTATCGTTTTCTACCTGATGGAACATTACTGGCTTTCACCGAAGGTCGAAGAAGCAAACCCGGAAACAATTCATCGGATTGAGGAAAGACTTCACGACTTTGAAGAAGTTGCTCAGGAAAAACTTCACGATTTGGGAGAGCGTTTGCATTTAACGAGTTCTCCTAACAAAAAGCAAGAAGATTTTGAAGAAAAAGAAGAAGAATCCACAAAAAAAACTCGGGCAACAACTCAAAAATAGAAAAGTTTATATTTTAAAAGCACTTTGTTTGTTTGATAAAAACCTTTTTCATCTGTATTTTTATTAGTTTTACAGTAAAAAAAATCATAATTCAGTTCATAACTAGAAATCGAGGAAATAATTTGTGATAATCGAATCGTCCGCGCCGACAAGAGTTGATCTGGCGGGTGGAACAATTGATATTCCGCCGCTTTTTTTGTTTCACGAAGGCGCATCAACCGTAAATTTTGCCGTTAATATGCTGGCGAAATGCCGCATCGAAACCCGCGATGATGATAAAATCATCATCGAATCAATTGATCGCGGCGGTAAAGTTGAAACAACTCTGGAACATATTAAAGATTTGGCACATCAGCCGAATCTCGAACTGCCTTCAAAACTCGTCTATTTCTTTAAACCCGAAACCGGTTTGACAATGACGACCGAATCAGAAGTCCCGGCAGGTGCCGGACTTGCGGGTTCTTCGACACTCGCAATCGCCTGCATCGGCGCATTAAATCGTTTAGTTGGAAATCGTTACCCGCCGGAAAAATTTATTCCGATTGCGGCAAATATCGAAACGCAGGTCATCAGAGTTCCGGCAGGGTTTCAGGATTATTATCCGGCGCAATACGGCGGGGCGGCGTGTATTCATTTTCGCCCCGATGGAATCGTGCGCGAAGCATTAGAAATTGACAAAGAAACGCTCGAAAATCGGATTGTCGTAATTTATACAGGCGAACCGCGCAATTCAGGCATAAATAATTGGGAAATCACGAAACGCCACATTGACGGAGATCGTGAGATTTTTGATACTTTTGAAGGAATCCGCGACTCGGCAATAAATTTGCGGGAAGCATTATTAGCAAATGATTGGCATAAATCGGGTGAGATTATGAAGAAAGCGTTTCCCGAACGAATGCGTCTTTCGCCGAATATTACGACTCCGCAGATGAATTTATTTATTGAAAAAGCCGAAGCAAACGGTGCAATCGGCACAAAGGTTTGCGGTGCGGGCGGCGGCGGCTGTATCGCTTTTTTCTGCGAAGAAGGCAGAAAAACCGATGTTGAAAACGCCTTGCGAGAAGAAAACGGTGTCGAGATTTTGGATTGGAAACTATCCGAAACCGGATTGACTGTAAAAGAAGTATAAAATTTGCACAGATTAATTTTACTTGTAAATATTTTTCAACAACCTGTAATTTTCCGGCAAACCGAATTTGATATTTCGTCTTCAAACTCGGTGTTGTCTCTCCCCTTAATTTACTTTTCTAAGGAGACAAAAATATGAAAAAATCTTTTTTTATAGCAGTTATATCAATAATTGCTTTTACTTTTTCCGTTCAGGCACAAGACACGGAGTTTTCATCGCGGCGTTTGGACAATCTGGCAAATGACCTCAAACGTCAGACGGTTGATCTGGTTGACCGCACATATGACGAGTTAAAACAGGGCAGATCAAACGGTCGCCGCGAAATTGAAGGGGCGTTTCTGGCACAGCAATTTGATGCCAGTGCCGGACTTTTTCAAGAAATGGTGCGTGATAATCGTCCCGCAACCGAATTGCGTGATGCAACTTCGATTCTCAACGATTTAGCCAACCGCGCCCCGAATAACGGAAGAAACGGCACTCTCTGGCGCGATGCCAAAACTGCTGTTGACAATATTTCACGCGAACTAGGCGGCAATGGCAATGGCAATGGCAATGGTAACGGCAACGGCAACGGATCAGGAAGCGGAACTGCTTTTTGGCGCGGAACTGTTGACAACAGAGTTCAACTGATTATCAGAAACCGGAATATTGAAACCCGTACAATTGCCGGCAGATCGTATTCCAACGGAACATTCAGTTTTACGGATTCGCTGCCGAATCAAGACGTTAATTTACAAGTTAATAAAAAAGAAGGACGCGGAAACGTCCGTGTCATCCAACAACCGACTCGCCGAAACAATTACACGGCGATCATCGAAATTGAAGACACGGACAGCGGCGCAAAACAATATCAGTTGGAAATATTTTGGTAATACTTTTTACCAGCTTAAAAAAGAAAAAAGCATCTCGAATTCGAGATGCTTTTTTTGCTTTTCAATTAACCACTTACCATTCACCATTATCCGAATTATTTCCTGTTCTTAAAAGCATCATAAAGTTCGGTGTGTCGGCTGGTTAAAGGAAGAAGCCGACCGTTAATGAACAGATATTTGATATTCGTTCGAGCGTCTAAAAGGTCGCCGTCGGTCACGACGATATTGGCGACTTTTCCGGTTTCAATCGAACCCATTTTATCGGCAAGTCCCAAAATCTGCGCCGGATAAATTGTAACCGATTTTAATGCTTCGTCTTTTGCCAAACCGTAAGCACCTGCCAAACCTGCTTGATACGGCAGATCGCGGACGTTTGCACCATCGTCGCCGGTCGAGATACAGAACCTGATTCCGGCTTCCTTCATTTTTGAAGGCGCGGCGTATAAATAATCATACGGATCATCGTCGTTTTGCGGAAGATTGTAAATATCCGTGTAAATCACCGGAACATCGTTTTTCTTCAAAACG
The DNA here is from genome assembly GCA_038251885.1 of Pyrinomonadales bacterium. GTDB lineage: Bacteria > Acidobacteriota > Blastocatellia > Pyrinomonadales > Pyrinomonadaceae > JAHCHG01. Next base: position 20,773 of record JBBSAX010000059.1, read on the forward strand.
TCCGCCGCCTTCCACGCTTCCGCGCCGCCCATAATAATTGCCTTGAGTTTCAAATCTTCAGCAAATTTAACTGCGCCGCGAATATCGCGTTCGCGTTCGGCTGTAAAAATGATGGGCATTTCTCCGCGCAAATACGGAATCATCGCTTCCATTTTCAAGTCGGTTTGTTGAAACGGCAAATTTTTATCTTTCGCCGATGCTTCTTTTGCTTTGAGATAAGCCGCCGCGTCATCAAAGATTTTTTTCAAATCTTCGACATTTTTATCACGCTGTTTGATGGCTTGACTAAATTCTATATCTCGCCGTCCGACTCCGGGAGCAAATTCAAATGTAGCAATGCGCGGGAAATTGACGATCAAACCGAATGTCGGAACGACAGTCATTTCCGTTGGTGTCGCGCCATTTAAGTTAATGATTGCCGATTGTCCCGAAATAATCCCGCCGACGGGCATCGAAAGAACCGTTGTAACACCGTTGACTCTTGTGACATTAATATGCGACGTATTCGGATTAATCCCGAGAATTGCTTTGGCATTGGCGTTCATAGTGCCGGTTTCCGCAACATCAACCGTTCCGGCAGCACCGCCGCCGATTTCGAGCAAACCCATATTTGTTCCCGCATCAATCATTCCGGGATAAACACTTAGACCTTTGCCGTCAATGACTTCAACGCCGCTTCCCGCACGAATATTCGCGCCGACCGCTTCGATTTTTCCGTCGCGGATAATCACCGTGCCGTTTTCAATCGTTGCGCCTGTAACAGTTACAATTCGCGCATTCGTAATCGCAAAAGTTCCCGCTTTGCCTGTTAAATTCTGCTGAGTTCCGCCGTTTTGGGCAAAAGCAGTAAGCAGTAAGCAGTGAGCCGTAAGCAGTAAAATCGCAGAAAATGATAAATGATAAATGGTAAATGATAAATGTTTTTTCATTATTGTTGTTCTCCTGCGCTCGGTTTTGGCGAAGGATTTCCTTTCGGTTTTTCGGTCTTTCCGCGTTTTTCAGGCGGAAGATTAGCCTCATTTTTTTCGAGAGATTCGCGTTCTTTTTCAAGTTCCTGACGTGCGGCGATGTCTTTTGTCCGGTCAAAGAAAATCTCGCCTTCGATCATAGTAATTTCGGGATGCGAATAGACACTAAACGGATGTGCGCTCCAAATCACGATGTCGGCATCTTTTCCGACTTCGATTGAACCCGTGCGTTTGTCAATTCCGAGTTGTTTTGCGGGGTTGAGCGTAATCATTTTCAAAGCATCTTCTTCGGGAACGCCGCCGTATTTCATAACTTTTGCCGCGTCCAGATTCAAACGCCGAATTCGTCCGTCATCGTCCGAATTAATCGAAACGACAACTCCATTTTTCCATAAAATCGCTGCATTATATGGAATTGCATCGTAGGCTTCGATCTTGTAACCCCAATAATCGGTAAAAATCGAAACGCCCGCTCCGCGTTTGGCGATTTCAGGTGCGATTTTGTAGGCTTCCAGTCCGTGTTGAAGTGTTGCTATTTTGAAACCGAATTCATCGGCTAACAGCAACAAATTCAAATGTTCATCCGAACGATAACCGTGCGCGTGAACGAGGCGTTTGCCTTCCAAAACTTCGACCAGCGGTTCGAGTTCCAAATCTCTGCGCGGGGGAATTTTTGTTTTCTTGGCACGAAAATCATCCAATGATTGTTTGTAATCTCGCGCCCGTAAAAACGCGTCGCGGATAACTTCCATCGTTCCCATTCGCGTTGCCGGATAACGGCGCGTTTGTCCGGGTTGGGCGTTGGAATTCGAGCGTTTGACGTTTTCGCCGAGCGCAAATTTAATTCCGGGCGGCGCGTCGGCAATAACAAAATCTTCGACGGAACGACCGAATTTAAATTTTACAACCGTATTTTGACCGCCAATCGGATTTGCCGAACCGTGCAGAAGATTCGCCGCCGTTACGCCGCCGGCAAGTGCGCGGTAAATTCCAATATCGGTGATATTTAAAACATCGCGGGTACGTGCCATCGAAGTTACAGCGAAAGAAAATTCGTTAATTGCATCAAGCATTAAATGCGAATGGCAATCAATAATTCCGGGCGAAACGAACTTTCCTGTTCCGTCAATAATTTGCGCGTCCGAAGATGCCTTCAAATTTTTGCCGATTTCCGCGATTTTGCCTTTTTTAATTAGAATATCGCGGTTTTCAAGCGTGCCGCCGTTGGCAGTTAAAACCGTTGCATTACGAATTAAAATATCATTTTTCTGTTGAGCAAAAACCGTATTTGAAAACAAAATGCTCGATAAAATCGTAAGTAGAAAAACTGTTAGTTTTCTCATATTTGTAAGCCTTTTAATCCAATAAAAATTTCATTCTACTTGTGCTTTATCCAAAAGCACATAAATTTCTTTTGCAAACCAATCGCCAATCGCAAATGTATGATTACGGATTTTTCGTTCCGCTAAATGGAATCGCGCCTTGCGACGTTGTGATCGTTCCTTCGATCTGATTTCCGGTTACTTTTCCGTTGACGATAATGTCAAGTGATTGACCTTGAACTTCGACCTTTGTTGAAAAACTGAAACCGTCTGCCGTAACTTTTCCGTCGCTGATATTTGAAGTTCCGAATGGTGTCTGCAAACTTCCGCTCAAAATTGCGGTTTGCTGAGTTAAAATCAAAGTTCCCTGAGAAGGCTGTCCCGGAATTTCGATTGTTATCGCGTAAGTTCCGCTAATGTTCGGAGTTTCGCCCGTCGCGCCCGTTCCGGGTTTGGTTTCTGTTTTCGGCTTTTCTTTTTGCTCGAAAAGTTTTCCGTCAACAAAAACGTGCGTGATTGTTTTGTCTTTGTCGAAAATATCGCCGCGCATTACAACCAAATTGGCGATTTTTCCTTCTTCAATCGAACCTAAAGTTTTATCAACACCTAAAATTTCAGCCGCGCTCAAAGTCATTGCACGAAGCGCGTCTTCTTTCGACAAACCGTTTTCCGTCGCTTTTTTCGCGTTTCCCAAAAAATCTTTTGAAAGATTTTTCATTCCGTCCGATTGAAAAGCGAATTTCACGCCCGCTTGTTTCAGACGCGCCGCATTTTTCGGAACTTCGACGCGCAGTCGTAAAGTTTCCAGACTTTCAGGATCGGAATCTTTCGCTTCAGCAGTTGTGCGTTCAGGAAAATTTAGCGAAAGCAAAACGGGAACGTCTTGTGCCTTCAAACGATCCGCAACTTTCCCCGATTCACGTCCGCCCGCGATGATCGCTTTTAACTTAAATTCCTTCGCCAAATCCAGAGAACGAATGATTTCTCTTTCCGTATCGGCATTAAAAACAATCGGCAGCGTGCCATTAACAATCGGCATCAACGCTTGCAGCGAAGCGTCCGCGTCAGGTCGTTTCATTCCGCGCGGATTTGCGGCATACATTCTCTGC